>JAAHGR010000159.1 GCA_010672425.1 Symploca sp. SIO2E6 | reverse complement strand
TCAAGTCGTATTGCAACGTGGATATACAGCGGTGGGGCACACCGCAGTGAATTTTGGGGAGGGCAAGCTACATGGGTAGTCCCAATGAACCAAGAATCCCCTCGCCTTTAGGCAGGGGAGCTGTCAAAACTCTATGCTATGTTGCATTTAATGAACCAAAATCGAACTAGTAATGCCCTGATTGTCGGAGCCAGCCAAGGTATTGGTTTGGGCTTTGTGAAAAAGTTATTAAGTCAGAGGGACAATAGACGAATTTATGCTACCTATCGCCGTCAAGAATCGGCAGCTGAGTTAATGGGACTAGCATCAGCATACCCTGATCGCTTAAGCTGTTTGGCAATGGATATTACCGACGAAAGACAGATTGAGGCAGCAATTGCAGAAATTCAGGTGCAAACAGATAAATTGCATTATGTAGTCAATTGCGTGGGCATTTTGCACGAAGGAACCCTACAACCAGAAAAAAGTTTGCGCCAAATCAACTCAGAGCAGTTGACACGCTATTTCCAAGTCAATAGTATTGGTTCGGTATTGCTCGCTAAGCATTTACTCCCCCTATTGCGTCATCGCGATCGCAGTATTTTTGCCAGTATTTCGGCAAAAATTGGCAGTATTGGTGATAATAGATTGGGGGGGTGGTACGGATATCGCGCTTCCAAAGCGGCGCTAAATATGTTGATGCGAACGGTATCGATTGAATACAGCCGAAAAAGCCCAAGGACAATTGTGGTGACTTTGCACCCGGGAACGACGGATACTCGTCTTTCTCAGCCATTTCAAAAGAACGTTCCTACCGAAAAGTTATTTTCAGTAGAACGAACGGTAAATCAACTCTTTGCTGTCTTAGAAAAACTTGAAGAAAAGGATAGCGGAGAGTTTTTTGCTTGGGATGGCAGTCGCTTACCTTGGTAATAGGTTTTAGCTATCAGTTGTTTTTCGTAAGCAATCTTCCTTGTCTACTTGTCTACTTTCCTCCCTTGTCTTATCTTGACCGCAATATTAAAAACTGACCCTTGCTCCGAAGCTCCCTATTCCCTATTCCCTGCTCCGATGACGATTTATTTTTATAAGGTTGACGAACCCTATGGCTGCTTTTCTAACTTCTCCCCTCACCCAATTCAGCTACAGGGTTTATCTTGGGCTACAGTAGAGCATTACTACCAAGCCCAAAAATTTGTCGGGACTAAGGATGAAAAATTAATCTCCGTGATTCGAGACGCGCAAACGCCGATGGCAGCAGCAACCATAGGACGAGACCCCACTCACACACTTTGCCCTGACTGGGAGCAGAGGAAGCTACAAGTTATGTGGCACGGTCTTCTGAAAAAGTTTCTTACCCATACCGACATTCAGACAATCCTGCTTAATACTGGCGAAGAATTAATTGTCGAAAACTCCGACAGGGATTACTTCTGGGGTTGTGGTCAGGATAAAACTGGTGAGAATCAACTTGGTAAAATGCTCATGAAGGTTCGTCAAGAAATTAGACAAGCCCTAACTATTTTAAATTAAAGAAAGCAGCACCTGTTATGAAAGAAATAAACACTCCCGATTCCCGATTACCCATTCCCAATTCCCCATTCCCCATTCCCAATTCCCCATTCCCCATTTTCTTATTTCTCAAAAGCTTCCTGATACTGCTAATTAGTACTCAGCTAACTATAGCAAGGCAAGTTGTTGCTCAACCAACTCTGCCAGAACCCAAGCAGCTAGAAGCTTCTCAAGGCATTTGTCCGGAGCAGTTGGATGCAGCAATTACAGAGGTGATAGACCGTCCCGAATTTGCGCGATCGCGTTGGGGTATTCTGGTTGAACCCCTATCTAGTGCAACTCCTCTCTACAGCCATGAAGGAGAGCGTTATTTTACCCCAGCATCCAATGCTAAACTGCTGACAACTGCTGCCGCACTACATCAGTTAGGTGAAAAATTTTCCATTAGGACATCGGTTTACGGTACTGGTACGATTCCTAACTTGACTTCCTTGCGGGTGGTAGGACAAGGGGATCCCAGTTTAACCACTGCTGAGTTACAGGATTTAGCACAACAGCTCAAAGAGAGGGGAGTGCGTAGGGTAGAGCAGCTAATTGTTGAAGAAGGTTACTTTAAGGAACCGGCAATTCATCCTACCTGGGAATGGTCAGATATTTATATATATTATGCTGCACCGGTCAATAGTCTGATCCTCAACGAAAACGCTGCAATTATCAGACTGATGCCCCACTCACTAGGTCAACCATTACAACTTAGCTGGGATGACACCATAGCTAGCAGTCAGTGGCAAGTGGAAAATCAGACAACGACAGCAGCAGCCGGAACCCCATCCTCAATCCAAATCGTTGGGGTTTTAGGAGAGCCAGTATTGCAAATTAAAGGTCAAATGGCGGTTGATGCCCAACCCTACATCCAGGCATTAGCTATTCTTAACCCTGCTGATTATTTTTTAGACTCCTTTCGTCAAATCCTGGCAGATGAAGGGATTAGCGTTAATCAGACTTTAGTAGCAACTAGTCCTCAAACTACACAACCAAAAACAGAATTAGCAGCAGTGGAATCCAACCTAGAAGACTGGTTGGGGCCAATCAATCAAGACAGCAATAATTTGTACGCCGAAGCATTGTTGTATACCTTAGGGACTCAATCAACTGTTGATTCTGGGGTAGCGGCACTCAGAGAGAGTTTAACAGAATTGGGAGTTGAGCCGGAAACCTACCTTATCGCTGATGGTTCCGGACTATCTCGCCACAATCGAGTAAGTCCACAAGCGATCGTCCAAACTCTGAAACTAATGGCACAGACGCCGGAGGCAGAAGTATACCGAGAATCTTTACCCGCTGCTGGTGTCGGTGGTACATTACAGAGTCGCTTTCAAGATACACCTTTACAAGGAAATCTGCGAGCCAAAACTGGTAGCCTAACTGGAGTTTCTGCCCTTTCTGGTTATTTAGATGTACCAAACTATGAATCGCTAGTATTTAGTATAATGCTCAATCGCACCGAACAACCAGCAGCAATCCAACGTCAAGCAATTGATGACATTGTACTGTTACTAGGGAGTTTACGTAGGGATTGCTGAATAAGTAACAAGTAACAAGGAATGTAGGGCTTGCTGAATAACACCTAACACCTAATTAGCTACCAATTCCTTTATATTCCTTACGCTCCAAAATGACTGCACAGGCTAATAAAACCCTAACCATCACTCCGATCACAATAAGTATCCCAACCCACTCCAAGTATGGTAATGGGGGGAACTGCTTGACAATTTCCTCAGCTAGTTTAAAGTGAATGAATTTAATCATCTCAAAATAGTGCTGATAAAGGAATGCATAGAATACGCTTACTCCACTAATCAGTAGTACAAATGACGATGTCCGTAAAATAACTGCCAGTGATAGGGCAAACACGTCGGCTGTCAATTCAAAAGGTACTGATTGGTTTCGCACTTGGGGAAGACTCAGAGTGTTATACTCTTCGACTATATCAACAAATCTGTCTACTGATGCCCTAATATTTTCAGGCTGCAAACTATTATTTAAAGCACGACGATCTGACTGTTTTTGATATTTTTTGAGAAGTTTGAAGGGATTGAAGTCTGGCAAAAGATACTCAACACAAGCATCCAATGTCAAAAAAGACCTGGTCAGTTTCAGAAATCCCCAGTTGCTTGGGATATTATACTTAATAAGTACCTGGGAAACTTGACCAGTAGCCTTACCGATAGATTTGTCCTTAAAATCTAGCCCCTTAAGATTACTTCTAGTAGCCCAAGCATCAAGTGCACGACCCATCTCTGCTCGAACTACCGGCATATTGGCCTTTGGGATATCTGTGCCAAACCGAATAATGAAGTCAGAGGCTTTAGCATAATCTCCATCTCTTAATGCATCCGTATATTTTTTGTAGTTAGTCCTCAAATCTTTGTCCAGGGAACCAGCACTTCCCAAGTCAATCAGTACGACTTTGCTATTGCGTAACAACATGATGTTACCTGGATGTAGATCAGCATGGTATAAATTATCTTCAAATACTTGTCTCCATAAGGATACATATAATGTTCCGCCTACCTTTTCAGGATCTACATTGTTTTCCTGTTGCCATTGCCTAAGTTTGTCAGGATCGCTTTGAGAAACCTTGATGTAGTCAGACACTAATACAGCATCAATATATTCCATTACTAAAACCTTGGGTCTGGTATATTTGTCATAGACTTTCGGAACGTATACATTGTGTTGTTGGAGCGTCTTTTTGATGCGACGAGCATTGGAAGCTTCATAGCGATAATCTAACTCTTCATCAAAAATTCTCTCTAGTTCCGATACTGCTTCATTCAAACGTAGATAACTAAAAATATTAAAGACTTCTAACACCTTAACTACCAACTTAATCAACTCCAAATCCCGCTTGAAAGCTTGATCTAAACCTGGACGCTGAACCTTAACTACTACACGAGATTTTTTCTTGCGCAAGACAGCAGTATGAATTTGAGCAATAGAAGCTGCTGCTAGAGGTTGTTCATCAAAATCATCAAAAATTTTCTCCAGAGGAACTCCATATTGCGACTCAATGGTTGAGCGGACTATTTCCATGGGAAAACCAAGTGCCCCATACTGTAGAAGGCTTAATTCATCACAAATTTCCTCCGAAAAAACGTCGCTTCGCACTGCTAGCAACTGACCTGTTTTAACCCAAAAACCACCAAACTCTTCAAATATTTCCCGTAACTGCGTTGCTGTCTTTTGCTTATCTGGTTTGTTAGTGATTCTGCGCCACTGTACCTTTAACAAATAAGTAATAAATCGCCAGCTGATATAAAAGATTGAGAAGCGAGAACTATCAAGTTTGTCCACAATGGGAACTTTCTTTCGCTTCTTCTTTTCAATCAGTGGTGTAGGGATATCTTTTTTCTTGAGCATATATGTCAGTTAGCAGGGTAAGCTTATCTAATTTGCTATAAATTATACTTGATAGGGAATAGGGAATAGGGAACAGGGAACAGGGAATAGTCTATTGTTCATCACCTGGTGGTGAATTTTTTATAGGGACTGCCTGGGAGTCCCTGCCTTCTTCTAGTAGTTTGAGAGGAATACCTTAGTATTCGAGGGTACTAATTCAGGAACCTTGTTGTCGATGATCTTCAGAATATCTGAAGCGACCCGATACCAACCATAATACCTTTCACTCAGGTGGCGTCCATTCCGACCCATGTCTGCTGCTAGCTTTGGATTCGACAGCAGGTAGTTGATGTGAGTCGCAAAGGCATCGGGATTTTGGTAGTTCTTGACCAAGAGACCATTTTGACCAGGGATAATTACTTCAGGGTTACCGCCTCGCATAGTGGTAATGATCGATAGACCTGTGGCCATCGCTTCGTAGTGAACTCTGGCTAAAGGTTCCTGCCATTGGGAACTACAGACAAAGATATCCCCTAACAGAAAATAATCTTGAACTTCATCTGGTGAAATAAAGCCGGTTAAACGCACAGAATCACCCAAGCGTTTGGCCCGCTTCTTAAGTTGGCTGACGTATTTATTCCCCTCATTGCTGCCGTACCACTTACTGCCAACAAGTAGGAGTACTGCAGACGGATGTTGCTCAACAACCTGAGTAAATGCACTCAGCAAAATATCAGGCCCTTTTTTCTCACTCAGCCGTCCCACATAAGCTACTACTTTTTTACCTTCCAAGCCATGCTTAGCTAACAGGGATGCCCGACGTTCAAAGGCTCCCGATGCCCATCGTGGCTGAAAGCGTTCTAGATCAACCCCCGCATAAACAGGATTGAGCTTATGTTGGTAGCCAGGAAATCGCTCATTGATCCCATCGGCAATGAATTTGCTAACTGTTACTACCGCTTCGACTCTTTCTAGACAAGTCCTAGCTACCTGATCATCAATCTTATGGGGCAGAAACATTTCATTGTGCATGCTCAAGAGAAAACGACTCTCTGGAGCTGCATCTGCCACTAGAGGTAAATATTTTGGGCGGTTGTAAAAAATAACCCAATCAAACCTTTCCCTCGCAACAAAATCTGCTGCTGCCTGATAGTACTCCTCAGAATTGCCAGAGGGGAACCGCTCGTAACGTATGCCATCCCGTACTTCATGGTCAGACAAATCCCGGTCAGTTACAGAAAAGACTGTAATTTCGTGCTCTCGGCTCAAATGAGGCAAGATTCCATCAATATAAGTTTGAATTGCTCCACCTCGTACACAAGGGACTGGCAACTTTTCTGTGCAAACTAATAGTATCTTCACGTTATTGATTTGACCTCATAGCTTTGCTAAGCGCGATCAAAAAATAACACAAATGGGTGTCAGTAACTCCATATTAGATAATTTAATGGTTGATTATTTTTTTTGATCATATTTTTGCGATATTGTGGTACAATTTACAGCCTCATATCTAAACCTCATGATACTTGGGAACTTTTGTTGCCTCCAGGGGAATAACGAATAGCAGTCTAGTAATGGTAAGATACCCAAGGTTTAGATACATTGACATACATCGTGTTCAGCAAATAATCCCCCAAAAATTTTTTCATGGTTTTTTCTGGAACTTTTCGTAACCTTAGCTTGAGCTGTCTCATCTGTTTGCCTGTTACAACGGCTTTAGTCCTGCTGCCACCAGCCCAGGCTCAAGAGCCTGATTCTGCTACTCCAGAAGATGCCAGTGAAATTCAGTTAGAGCCAACTGAACCCTCGCTAATTCCTGAAGCTGGCTCTGGACTGGAGCCAGAAGTGATAGAGCCAGCAAATCTGCGACCATTAACTCAGGAGAATAGCCTTCTGAGTTTGGCAGGAGGAAAGCGCTTGCTAGCAGAGGCCACCCTGGCGATTGAAACCCAAGACTATAACTCAGCTGCCCCTAAACTCCAACAAGCTCGTCAAGTTTTCAATCAATTGTCTAATTTCTATCAACAGCTGGCGGGAACTTTTACCGGCATTGATAACCGTATTGTTGAGGAACAACGGCAGAAAGCCTTGGCCACTGCGGAAATGCGGGATGAGGCAACTTATCAGCTAGCATTGGTGCATCGAGCCCAAAATAAGCCAGAGCTATCCGTACCTTTATTAGTGCAAATTGTTAGTTCTCAAAATCCTACCCGCGAATTGGGTAAGCAAGCTTACCAACAGTTATTTGAGCTAGGATTTACTGAAACCTCTCCCACTCCAGTAGCTGAAGATGGCTCTGAGCCAGAGGTGCTCGAACCCCAACAGCCAAAACCTTTGCTCCAGGAGGATAGCCTTTTGAGTTTACCGGGAGGCAGGCGCTTAATTAGAGAAGCCGGTTTTGCTATTGATGAGGGAGACTATAGTATAGCTGCCACTAAACTTCAACAAGGACGCCAAGTTTTCAATCAACTGTCTAATTTCTACCAGCAACTAGCGGAAGCTTTTTCCGGAATTGATAACCGGATTGCTAGCGAACAACGGCAGAAAGCTTTGGAAACTGCTGAAGGCCGAGATGAAGCAACCTATCAGCTAGCCTTGGTACATCGAGCCCAAAATAAGCCAGAGCTATCTGTACCATTATTAGTTCAAATCGTTCGTTCTCAAAATCCCACTCGTGAACTGGGAAAAAAAGCCTACCAGCAGTTGTTTGAACTAGGGTTTGTAGATTTTCCCTTTCCTATATCTCCTGCCAGCCAGTCTTAGAATTAGAATTAGAACTTTAAGGAAAAACCGGAGTTTAAATGTATAGCACACAGCAAGTTGAAGAAATGATCAAGACTGAGCTGCCAGATGCTCAGGTAATGGTACAAGATTTAGGTGGCGGCGATCATCTACAAGCAATTGTGATTTCTTCCGAGTTTGAAGGCAAAACTCTGGTAAAACAGCATCAGCTAGTTTACGCAGCAGTTCAAGAAGCTATGGCAACAGAAGAGATTCATGCCCTAGCTCTTAAAACCTATACCCCAGAAGCTTGGAAGGCTAGTAGTCAGACTGTCTAAGCACCAAGAAAGGAGAAAGTTTGCTCTCCAATCGCTAAACTGAAATTATTACAGAAATATAGCAAGGTAATTTAGCTAGAACCATGACTCCAGAACTCCAACAGAGAATTGACGATTTAACCAAGCAAAACAAGATTTTAGTGTTCATGAAGGGCAGCAAACTGATGCCCCAGTGTGGTTTTTCCAACCACGTTGTCCAAATTTTCAATACCCTGGGAGTCCCCTATGAAACAGTAGATGTGTTAGAAGATTGGGACTTGCGTCAAGGTATCAAGGAATATTCCAACTGGCCGACTATCCCCCAAGTTTATATTAAGGGTGAATTTGTCGGTGGCTGTGATGTGATGAATGAGCTGTATGAACAAGGTGAATTAGCACAGATGGTAGAAGTGGCGTTGGCTTCTTAATTAGATGTAGGTTGGGTAGAGGAACGAGACCCAACACCGGAATGGACTGTGTTGGGTCTCGCTATCGGCTTGATTGGTCAATGTGCTTGCTGGAAATCAGACGCGAGCAAGATGCTCGCACTACCTAGGGCTTGGGAGAATAAGTAACAAGTAACAAGTAACAAGTAACAAGGAATGAAGCATTTATCCTAGCTTTATGCTACTATTTTATAGTGGGAAAATGTGCGCACATATATAGTCTTTCATTATCCTCGTCAAAGGATAAGTATAAATGTGACATTACAGTAAGAATAATGTGGAACAGGCTTCTAGCCTGTCTCAATCAATATAGCTTTGAGTAGAAAAATCTCTCGCAACTATTTTACACAGTTAGAGGAAAAAATTACTTCCCAGGGAACCATTTACGAGCAGGGGAAGTTTATCGCTAATGGACAGGAATGGGAAGTTGGCATTGCTCAGGTAGGTGCGGGTAACACAGAGGCAGCGGTAGAAACAGAACGAGTGATCGCTTATTTCCAGCCTAACATCCTCTTGTTTGTCGGAATTGCTGGAGGTATCAAAGATGTTGCTATTGGGGATGTGGTAGTAGCAACGGATGTTTACGGCTATGAGTCAGGAAAGGAAGGAGAGCAGTTTTTTACTCGCCCTAAAGTAGGGAAGTCTGCCTATCATACCAAATCCGGTTTAAATACCCCCGTTTTGAAGAAACCGCGAAACTTGCTCTGAGACGTTGCATGCAACGTCTCTACAGGAATGTCTGCTGAATAAGCCAATTGGTTTACAATTTTGAAGTAACAAATAATACCATTTACAAAAAGTAGTTGGAGACTTAGTTGAAACGATCATTCTCAGTACTTTTTGTATCACACAATACAAACATTTCAATTCTCGCTTGTGAGCAAAAGTTTTGTATCTACTCCCCATATCCAACCATGTAGGGGCGGGTTCGCTCAATATCTTTCTCTTCAACGATAACTTAACTCTCACCCGCCCCGGCGTCTGGTGAGCTCATCTTGGGTTATACCGGGGCGGGTTTATCTCATTGGCTGGTTTATGTGTTAGATGGCTGGTGAACCCGCCCCTACGGTATTTTATAAATTTATCTCTAAATTAAATCTCTAGTTACTTACAGGATTCCTGAATCCTTTGATATGAATAGTTTATGCCTTTTTTTTCGGCGATTACATCAATTTTGAATTTTGAATTTTGAATTCGCCGTTAGGCACTCATTACTCATTACTCATTACAGTTTGGAGCATCCCATTTTGGCGAGTTGTCTCATTTAATAGGGCTGAAATCCTTGCCGTGTCGTTCTTTTGCTAATGTTTTTTCCAAAATGGGATGCTCCCTTACAGTTTCTCAATCTAACACCTAACACCTAACTAAACCTTATCCTTAGCCGGTGGCACAATACGGCTTTTATTGAGACTCTTGTCAATTTCCCTAAGCAGTTCAAAATCATCTTCAGGTAAGGCTTGACTTCTCCCTGTAGAAGGATTCTTTTCTAAAAAGCCGAATGCCTGCCGGAATTGATGGGGGTTGGCATCAATCGGTGAGTCGAAGTGGCAGGGGACAATCCGCTGGAAATCCCAATTAGCTACCTCGTCTGCCCAATCAAGGGTTTCCCTCGGTGCTCGATTGAGAATGAGTGTCTGTAGAATTGGAGCAACAAGCAAACGTCCATTCCCTCGCAGTGCATCGAATGACTGTTGCCAGTTTTTCTGCCATTTGAAGGGAAACAAACCAAAGTAAGCTTTTTTTGAGTGATCTGGTGATTTGAAGGCGTCACGTATAACCTTTCCCCATCCTATCGTTTCCAGTACCTTTGGTCGGAAGTAAAAAGCAAATAAGGTAATGCGCTGCCATCCCTTGCAGCGATTTGCCTCACTGTCTTCGATTACATCAAAACTATTTTCCTTGGCGTGGAATAGTAAGGGGTAAGGCTCGAGTTGGAGGATCGCAGGGGGCTTATCGGTTACGGAAACGACAGAATCCGTTACTAATAGTGTACGCGATCGCTTGTGGAACAAGACCACTTCTGCAAACTTTCCTGTTTTGAGATCAATCGGACCGAGTATCCTATAGTTAAACTGATCGGCAAAGGGAGCTTTAGTGCTATCCTCTGGAAGTATTTGAGTGCGTCCCCGGGGAAAACCGAGCCAACTTAAAGGCAGGTTTAAGGGGAAACTCCACTGACTGGGAGCGACAAAGACTTGTGCTTGGGGAAACCGTCTGGCAAAGGGACCAACGAAAACCTTGTGCTCAATGCCAGAGATAGTTGGTAAAATAATATATTTGACATCACCGTGTTCAGCTTCTAACTCTCGGACAAGTCTTACACATTCAGGAGTTGGAGCAACCGGTGCATAAACTAACATTCCCCCAGCTTCGAGCTTAACAACGGTCATACGAATAGGTACGATAACATAAAAGATACCCTGTAGTTGGTCGAAAGTCCAGATGGTATCTTTAACCACTTCTTTGCGGAGAGTTCGCCGTCTGCCGTAGGGGTAAAGAGGTACAGCAGGCCAAAAAGGCCATGAAAAGTCCCTAGGATGGAGGTTGGAATCTGGCTTTAACTGCGACTGGTACATCTTCTGTGATTTCATCACTCCACACTTGTCTCCTTAATTAGGGTTTGCTGAATAAGTAATAAGTAATAAGTAATAAGTAATAAGTAATAAGTCAAGAGTTCATTGATCGCACTAGCTCGATATATTTAAGCCAACGCAAATTGCTTAGAGAATGTCAGAATAAAGTAAAACTGTTCAACTCAAACAGCCAAGTAAACGACATGACCACTGCTGCAAAGGTTAAAACTCAGTATGAAGCAATCATTGGACTAGAAACCCATTGTCAACTGAGTACCCAAACCAAGATTTTCTGTAGTGCTTCCACAGCTTTTGGTGCTACCCCAAATACCAATATTGACCCGATCACTCTAGGAATGCCGGGAGTGTTGCCCGTACTCAATCAAAAGGTACTGGAGTACGCAGTGAAAGCAAGTTTGGCTATTAATTGCCAGATTGCCCCCTATAGTAAGTTTGACCGCAAACAGTATTTTTATCCCGACCTCCCGAAAAATTATCAAATTTCTCAATATGACCTGCCAATTGCCACCCAAGGTTGGTTAGAGATAGAACTTACTGATGAAGCTGGTGACCCCATCCGTAAAAAGATTGGTATCACTCGCCTGCACATGGAAGAAGATGCGGGAAAATTAGTTCACGCTGGGAGTGACCGCCTTTCTGGTTCTACCTACTCTTTGGTAGATTACAATCGTGCTGGTGTACCCCTAGTTGAAATTGTCTCAGAACCAGACATGCGATCGGGTCAAGAAGCCGCAGAATATGCTCAGGAGTTACGCCGGATTATGCGCTATATCGGCGTTAGTGACGGTAATATGCAGGAAGGCTCACTGCGTTGCGATGTGAATATTTCCGTGCGTCCTGTTGGTCAGAAGGAATTTGGGACTAAGGTCGAAATCAAAAACATGAATTCCTTCAATGCGATCCAGAAGGCGATTGATTATGAAATTGAGCGACAAATCAACGCCATTGAAGCTGGGGAGTCGATTATTCAAGAAACTCGCCTTTGGGAAGAAAACCGTCAACAGACGTTTAGTATGCGGAGTAAGGAGGGTTCCAGCGACTACCGCTACTTCCCTGAACCCGATTTACCTGCTATTGAAGTATCCCAGGAGCAGTTGGAGCAATGGTATAGTACACTCCCGGAATTGCCAGCCCAGAAACGGGAGCGCTATGAACAAAAGTTAGGTTTGTCTGCTTATGATAGTCGCGTACTGACAGATGATCGGCAAGTGGCAGAATATTTTGAAGGAACTGTCACTGCGGGAGCCAATGCTAAACAAGCAGCTAACTGGGTCATGGGAGATATTGCTGCTTATCTCAAAACTGAGAAACTAGCGATCGCAGATATTGCTCTGACACCAACGATTCTAGCGGAACTGATCAACTTAATTGAAGATGGCACAATTAGCGGCAAGATTGCTAAAGAGATTCTTCCTGAACTGCTGTCTCAGGGAGGCTCTGCCAAAGAATTAGTTGAACGCAAGGGTTTGATCAAAATCTCTAACCCGGAGGAACTCGAAGCCATCATTGATGAAATAATTGATGCTCATCCCAAGGAACTAGAACAATATCGCAACGGGAAAACCAAACTCCAAGGCTTCTTCGTCGGTCAGGTGATGAAAAAAACTAGTGGGCGAGCTGATCCACAGCTTACTAACCAACTCCTAGGCAAGAAGCTCAAAGGTAATTGAAAATTGGGAATTGGGAATTGGGAATTGGGAATTGGGAATTGGGAATTGGGAATTGGGAATTTTTTCCTTGTCTTCCTTGTCTTCCTTGTCTTCCTTGTCTTCCCCATCCCCCCATTCCCCCACACTCCTTATCGAGGCAGCTCAA
>JAAHGR010000158.1 GCA_010672425.1 Symploca sp. SIO2E6 | reverse complement strand
ACCACCACCCACAAGAGCCTGAGGGGGGTCAGGTCAGGTCAGTACGGCTGAAGTATCGTGTATCGTGTGTTGTATATCGTATATATCGATCTTCCCCCTAGGTCAAAGCAGATAGAAGTGGAAGCTAATACTCCTGATAATTCCTCTTGGCTATAAACTTCTCGTGCCCAATACAATAGGGACACTGGACTACGGTGTTCAATTGCTACTCCTTTAGGTCTGCCTGTAGAACCAGAGGTATATAATACATAAGCTAGGTTCTGAGGACTAACATTACTGACTACATTAGTTTGTATTTCTACCGTATTAGCTTGGTTAATATTTATTATAGGTGTTTGGGTTTCTGGTAGCTGAAACTGGGAGTAGGAGTCAGTTAACAGTAGATATAATTCCCCATCTTCCAATATCTGAGCTAACCGTGAAGTGGGATAGCTGGGATCTAATGGCACATAGGCTCCTCCGGCTTTGAGTATGGCTAATAAGCCTACTACCATTTCTACTGAGCGCTCTACACATATTCCCGCCAACGTTTCTGGTACTACTCCCAATTTTTGCAAGTAATGGGCTAGTTGATTAGCTTTGCTATTTAATTCCGAATAAGTCAGCTTTTGCTCTTCAAATACTAATGCTACTGCATCTGGGTTTTTCCCTACCTGTTCCTCAAATAACTGATGAATACATTTGTCTTTTGGGTAATCTGTTGTTGTATAGTTCCACTCTATCAGTATCTGCTCTCGCTCTACCTCTGTCATTATTGGCAATTGCAAGACCCTTTGTTCTGGATGAGTCAGCACTGCTTCTAACAAAACCTGGAAATGCTTCATCATCCGGTCTATTGTGTCTGGCTCAAAAATATCTGTGCTGTAGGTACAATAAACTTCCAAACCTGATGAAACTTCCATCAAGTGAACTTCCAAATCGAATCTGGTAAAATCAAAATCTAACACTTGGCTCACCCTTAAACCGGGTAAATTCCAAGGTTCTATTTTAGTATTCTGGAGAGCGAATAACACCTGTACTAAAGGGTTATGACTTAAGTTTCTCTCTATCTCTAATTCTTCTACTAGCTTCTCAAATGGGAAATCCTGGTGAGCGTAGGCTTCTAAGGTAGTTTCCCTTACTTGATTTAATAATTCTTGGAAGGTGGGATTATTTGACAAGTCAGCCCGTAACACAAGGGTATTGACAAACATACCAATCAATGATTCGATTTCTCCTCGATTGCGATTAGCAATAGGAGAACCGACTACTAAATCTAATTGACTGCTGTAACGGGATAATAAAACAAAAAATACAGATAACAGAGTCATAAATAATGTACTTTCTGACTCTTGGCTTAACTGTCTTAGTTTTCTAGTCAAATCTAGATCTATTTGAAAAGACTTGCTCCCACCCTTAAATGTAGGTTGAGCAGGATGGGGGTAGTCTGTAGGAAGCTTCAGAACTGGGGAAACTCCAGCCAGTTGTTTTTTCCAGTAATTCAATTGTTTTTCCAGCACCTCTCCAGCAAACCATTCTCGTTGCCAGTAAGCAAAGTCTGCATACTGGATAGGTAGTTCTGGTAAAATGGAGGTCTTTCCCTGAGAAAAAGTTTCATAGAAACTAGATAGCTCTTTAACTAAAATCCCTAAAGACCAGCGATCGCACATAATGTGGTGCATTGTTATTAGCAGCACATGACTTTCTGGGTCAAGTCGCAACAAAGTAACTCGTAGCAATGGCCCCTTAGTTAGGTCAAACCGTGCCATTGCTTCCTGCCTGACTAGCTGTTGAACTCTTTCTGACTGCTCCTGGGGCGAGTTGCTATCTTGCAAGTCTACCACTGGCAGTGTCAGTTCGGTTACTGGAGCAACTATCTGTAAAGGTTTTCCATTGATATTAGAAAAGGTAGTTCGTAAGGTTTCATGGCGTTGGATAATTGCGTTCAGACTTTGCTCCACGGCGACTACATTTAAAGTACCTTCTAGAGTTAGAGCAATTGGTACATTATAGGCAGAATTATCAGGAAACAGCTGGTTCAAAAACCATAGCCTTTCCTGAGCGAAGGACAAAGGTAACTTGCTATCTCTAGAAACTGGCTTAATGGACTGTTCTTGAGTTTTATACCCCTGACGCAAAAACTCTATAATTTCTGTTTTACGCTCAATTAAATCCTGTTTCAACTCTGGTGTCATTACTCCCTTGGGAGCATCACATCCTAGTTGCTCTTGTTCTATCCAAAGTTTGATCCCTAGACTTTGTAGATAAGATATAAAATCAAATATTTTCATAACAAAAACCTCTCATTTTCTTCTGTTTCAGAAGTTAACGTAGTCTGATTTTGAGCAACTTGACGCAGCACTTCCAGGTTTTGGGCTATGCCAGTAATAGTCGGATACTCAAATAAAAGCTTTAAATTGAGTTCCTTCTCAAAAGCCTGTCGCAAGCGAGAAATCACCTGAGTTGCCAACAGAGAATTACCTCCCAACTCAAAGAAATTATCATCAACCCCTACTTGCAACACCCCTAACACCTCCTGCCAAATTTGAGCAACTTGCCGCTCCGTCCCATTCCTGGGCTTTATCCTTTCTTGAGTTGAACGACCCAAATGACTCCGTGAAAGTAAACCTATATCAATTTCTCCTGTCTCAGTTACTGGCATTTCTGCTAACTTCACCATTGTACAACGACTCGGTTTACCCACAGCATCATGTATCCGATCCTGAAGAAAACTTGGCTCTGGTTCGCTTTTGCTATTAGTAGTAAAGTAAGCGGTTAACTGTTGCCTACTATCCGATGGAGTTGTCAACCTGCGGATATTTTGATTCTTTCCATCCAAACCCACCATTAAGTAAGCTTGGTTACGACATAACCCTGCTAATATTGAAGACATACCTTGTGAAACACTCATATCTGAATAACCTTGAGACCGAGTGAGATATTTCATTTGATATCCCTTACTCATACCAGTTTCTGACCATGTTGTCCAAGCAAAACAATAACTATTTAACCCACCTTGATAGCGCTGATAATGAGTAAAATTCTCCAGGAAACTGTTAGAACTTGCGTAAGCACCGACTGTTGCACCACCAAAGACACCAGTAGCAGAAGAAAAGTTTACAAACAAGGTTGATGGTTGTTTTTGTACTAGCTGATGTAATACCCAAGCACCCCGAACTTTAGGATGAAGCAAAGTTGCCAAACTCTGCTTTGTTTCCTCTTTCAGTAAACTTTCATGGTAACTTCCGGCCAAATGAACCACCCCATCCAGTTGTTGAGTGTTCCATCCAGACAAGGTTTGCTGTACTACCTCCTGCACATCTGTTATATTGCCTATATCTACCCCTTGGTAAATCACCTCACCACCTAATTGTTGTAATTGTTGGTAAGCTTTGATTTTCTCTGCTTGCTTACCGCCTTGTTGTAAATAAGTCTCCCAACTGTTGCTATCTGGTAGGGGTGTACGACCTAACAGCAATAGTTTAGCCTGATAATTTTCCAGGAGATACTTAGCAATTTCAACACCAATTCCTCCTAAGCCACCACTAATCAGGTAAGTGCCTCCAGCTTTGAATGGTAATGGTTGTAATGGTAAGGAAGGTAGGTCAATTTTATCCAGACCTGATACCCAACGCTCTCCATCTCGATAAGCTACTTCTGAATCTTTGGCATCAATAGTGAGTTCCTCAAGTATCCGATTGCTATTGACTTCTAATGAGTCTTGTGGTAAGTCTAGATGCCGACAATGCCAGTGAGGGATTTCCATCGGGATAGTTTTCAACAAACCTGGTACTGTTGCTTTTTGATATGCAATGGTTTCTTTGGAATTTAGAGATTGACTATTACTGGCGACATACAGTAGTCGTACTGGATAATTTTCATGATGATTACCAAAGGTTTGTAGGATAAATAAAAGGCTATAAATACCGGTTTTTTGTGCTGTTTCTAGAGTTTTTGTGTCAGGAATTTCTGCATTCCCCGTATAGTTATCATAATGCCACAGGTGAATAATTGCTCCGATTTGGATATTTTCTGCTCCTAGACATTGGTACAGTTGTTGATAGTCGTCTTGAACATCTGGAGCAATTATATAGTGATTGTCATTGATTTTCTCGAAGGTTTCTCCTTGTTCTATCTGCACATAAGCTTGAGAATTAGCTTCTAACTTTTGGCAGACTTGTTGACCTAATCCCAACTTATCTATAAATACTAAAGCCACTCCAAATTGGCTAAATTTGTGTGGCGGATAATTTCTTTGTTTGCGTTGCCATGTTTTTTGATAAAACCAATCAGGAATTGTTTGATTATTTTCGGTAATTAAATCTACCCGTTTTAAGACTTCCTGGAATTCTCCTGTGGCAAATCTTTGACTAAGCTGAGTTCGTTGAATCTTACCAATGGAAGTTTTGGGAATTAAGTCTTTGTCTAGGGGAATTAAATAATCTGGATTAATTCCCATGCGGTTGACTACTTGTTCTCTAATGGTTTTGAATAAAGCTAATAATTCTGTCTCTTCGGTTTGGGAACTATTGAAAAATATCCCTAATTTATCAGTATTACTATTAGTTTCTCGCACGGCACAAGCTGCGGTATAAGAAATTTCTATTTCTGGCAATTCTTCTACCACTGATTCGATTTCATGGCTATAGTAGTTTAAACCGTTGATAATAATTACGTCTTTTTGTCGTCCTGTAATTGTTAAACACCCGTTTTTCAGAAAGCCTAAATCTCCTGTGTTAAACCAACCATCTGCTGTAAAAGCTTCTTGATTGGCCGTGGTATTTTGATAGTAACCGGAGGTCACTGACGCGCCTTTTACTTGCACCCGCCCAATAGTTTCTTCTGAGACTATCTGGTTTTGACTATCGACTATTCTGATGGCAAATCCAGGAATGGGAGACCCTACTTCTACAAATTTTTGAGCATCATCTGTTGAGCCTAACCAGAAGTTATTCGAAAAGGTTACTGCTGATGAAGTTTCAGACATTCCCCAGGCAGGGTGCATCGCTTTAGATGGAAGGTGGTATGTTGCCAATATTTCCAAGAATTTTCTGGCAGTTTTGCCTACTATCGCTTCCCCTGCATTGAGGATAAATTTTAGAGAGGATAAATCCCATTTAGGGTGAGGATTTTCACTACCTATTTTGTCTAGTTGTTCAAGCTGGTCAATAATTAATCCGTAAGCAAAGTTAGGTGCCCAGGTGATGGTTGTCCCATACTGAGACATCAAATCTAACCACAGTGTGGGTGCTTGCAATATCTCTTGTGTTGGTACATGAATTTGCTGACATCTTAAATATACATCCCTGATCTGAAACATGACTATTCCCCCTACATGGTCTAGAGGAAACCAATTCAAGGAAATATCTTCACAAGTAAAATCGTTAATCTGTGCTGTTGCTGCACTACGACTTAATAAACTGCGATGACTCTGCATCACTGCCTTCGGTATCCCTGTGCTGCCGGAAGTTAGCAGTAAAATTGCTACATCCTCTGGCTGAGAATTATACCAATTTCTATCTACTTCACTTTCGCGCAATTTCTCTATGGTTTGTAGCTCGAACTTACCTAAATTCAAACGTTGTGACCACCCACGCACAGATGGAGCTAATTTACTATCTGTGAGTATTAAAGGTTGTCCTAACATTTGCCAAGTATTTTGCAGTTTGGTTAGGTTACTGTGGGATTGGTCATAACTAGGGGGTATTGATACTGGTACTGGTACAAACCCTCCTAACACACAACCCCAAAATGCACTGATAAAATCTTGATTTGATTCTAACTGAAAGATTACTTTGTCTTGAGGTTTCAAACCTAACTGCCTCAACCCGCCTAATATTTTTTGAGCTTCTACCCACAACTCACTATAGGTTTGAGTGATTACTTCTCCATCTGACTGAATATATATCAGACTTGTATTCCCCTGCTGTTGAGCTGTTTTTTGTAATGCTTGTGTTAAAGTCGTTGGTGCATCTTTCGGCCACTTGATTGCTTCTCCTTCACTAATAGCTGGCTTTCCTGATGTTGATTGAGTTTGTAATTCTGTTGTGGGAACTGACTTTTCTACTACGGGAGTTGCACCATGATTCGGCAGTTTTATTTGTTCCGATGGCAATAAGTCTAATATATGCAATGGTGGCAACTTTAATATTTTCTGTTGCACTACCACTGCTACTTGTTCTATTTCTGGCACGGCCTTTAGTTCTGTTTCCCATCGTTCCACTAAATTATCATCAATTACTGGGAAACGTTCTAACGCTACTTCGTCTACCTTTCCTTTGTGAGTCAAAGGTAAACTCGACAGGGGAACATAAGCTCCTGGCATCATGTCTGGGGGTAACTCCTGTTCAATTTGGGAGTGTAATTGTTGGGGGTTCCAGACTCCGGCAACTACGACATAAGCTATCAGGAATGTTTGATGAGCTAGTACATAAGCTTGTTCTACTTGGGGGGCTGATAATAGGGCGGTTTCTATTTTTGCTAGTTCTATTCGCTTCCCTTTGATCCATGTCTGACGTTGTTTAGCTCTGACTATTTCTAGATAACCTTGGTTGTGATAACGACCTATATCTCCTGTTGGGAATAGTCTACCTAGTTGGGGGTGTTCAACAAATTTCTGTGATGTCTGTTGCTGCAGATAACCTCTGGCTAAACTGGAACCTCCTACATAGATTTCTCCAGATACTCCTTTGGGAACTGGGTTTTGGTGTTGGTCTAGTAAATAAACTGATAACCGACCAGGGTTGCCTACAGGTATGTTTTCTCTGGTGGGTTTTTCTAACCACTGGTAGTGGGCGATCTCTCCTGCTGCTTCTGGGATACTGTAGAAGTTGTGTAATGACACTGGGTAGGTTTGGAGAAATTTGTTGGCTACTTCTGTTGATAGGGTTTCTCCACTGCAAAGAAGCGATCGCCAACTTTTCAGAGATGTTACCGAGTTAGTTGTATTTAACCAGGTGGGTAGTTCTGATGGATACAGGTGAACTATGGTTACTTTGTGCTGGTCGATTAATTTCTGTAATTCTTTGGGATCTGAGTTAGCAGCTATAACTACACTACCTCCACTGATTAGAGGTAAACCTATTTCTAGAATCGCTACATCTTGAGTTAGGGAGGTTTTATGTAGCAGAATGTCTTGATTCGTTATTTTCAGGATTTCTTGTAGCCATTGTAAACGTTGAGCCACATTGTGATGTTCTACTAAGGTTTGATTCAGGATATAGGCTAGGTTGGTGGCTGTTGTTGCTATATTTTGGTTTTCTGTATTTTGTTTCGCTATTGATTCCCACTCGGTGTCTAGACACAGAATTTTAGAATTGGAGTCAGGAATTTTTGATTTGAGATTATTTTGGGTTAATATTACGGCAATTGATGGCAAATCCGGTGATTTGTCTGTTGGAGCTATTGCTACATAAGCCCCTCCTGCTTTTAATATAGCTAATAAACCTACTACCATCTCTACTGAACGTTCTACACAGATACCCACTAGGGTTTCTGGAACTACTCCCCATTTTTGCAAGTAATGGGCTAGTTGATTGGCTTTGCTATTTAATTGTGAGTAGGTCAGCTTTTGTTGCTCAAATACTAATGCTATTCCATTTGGGTTGTTTTCGACCTGTTCTTCAAATAACTGATGAATACATTTGTCATCTGGGTCATCTGTTTTGTGTTTTTTCCATTCGTGCAGTATTTTCTGTTTTTCTGCTGCCGTGATTAGGGGCAGTTTTGAGATTTTTTGTTGGGGGTTGGCTACTATTGCTTGTAGTAAGGTTAGGAAATGTGCCATCATCCCAGTGATGGTTGCTCTGTCAAATAGGTCTGTATTGTAAATAAAATATCCTTCTATGCCAGATTTTGATTCCCACAGATGCACTTCTAAATCCATTCTGGCAGTGCTGATATCTTCTTCCCCCTGAGTCACCCTTAATCCTGGTAAATTCCAAGAATTTATTGGTATATTCACCAGGTTAAATACTACCTGTACTAGAGGGTTATAACTTAAGTTTCTTTCTGGCAGAATTTCTTCTACTAACTTTTCAAATGGTAAATCCTGATGCTTGTATGCTTCTTGTGTTGTCTGTTTGACTTGATATAATAGTTCACTAAAGGTCAAATCAGCTACACACTGACAACGCAATACCAGGATATTAGCAAACATACCAATCAAGGGTTCTAGTTCTACTCGGTTGCGGTTAGCAGTTGCTGAACCTACTACTAAGTCTGATTCTGCACTATAACGTGAGAGTAAAACGAAGAATGCACTTAGTAAGGTGGTAAATAAGGTGGTACTTAAGTTCTGACTGAGTTGGGTCAGTTTCTCTGTTAACTCTTGATTAAATTCAAATTTTTCTGCTCCTCCCTGGAAGCTTTGTACTTCTGGGCGTGGGCGGTCTGTTGGCAGGGCGGATACAGGGGAAACTCCTGCTAGTTTTTCTCTCCAGTAACTCAGATGTTTTTCTAATACCTCTGCTGTGAGTTTCTGTCGTTGCCAGTGGGCATAGTCGGCATATTGAATGGGTAGTTCTGATAATGGAGAGGGATTTCCTTGACTGTAAGCTTCATACAATGTACATAGTTCCCTAGCTAGTATGCCTATAGACCAACCGTCATATATTATGTGGTGCATGGTTAACATTAATACATGAGTTTCTGGGCTAAGTTGTACTAGAGTGACACGCAACACTTGGCCTTTTTCTAGGTCAAATGGCTTTTCGACCTCAGTGTTGGCTAGTTGTTTAAGTTGAGCTGATTTTTCGGGTTCTGGTAATGATTGTAATTCTATTGTTGATATATTTATGTTGGCGACTGGGCAAATTACTTGTATGGGTTTTCCATCTACGGAAGGGAAACTCGTCCGTAGGTTTTCGTGTCGCCTGACTATTTCATTGAGGCTTTGCTCTAAGGCTGCTAGATTTAGAATACCTTCCAAGGTTAAACTAAATATACTGTTGTATAAAGGGTTGTCTGGCAATAGCTGATGCCAAAACCACATCATTCCTTGACTGTAGGATAAAGGAATTTCTTGTTCCCTAGAAATCACTGGAATAGCTTGAATTTCTACAGTTGGGAGCAACTTCTGCTGTCGCAGCTTTTCCAATACCTGTTCCCGTTGTTTTGGCGAAAGATTGGCCAGACGTTTTTTGATATCATTCATTATCCATCAACCTCAGCTAAAATTTGTTCGAGTATATTACTGTCTACTTGCTCCAACTGTTGCTCAACTAAAACCTCCGCTAGTTGGGCTATGGTAGAGCTTTCAAACAAATTAGTTAAGGGTATATCTATCCCAAAAGCCTGTCGCATCCGAGACACAACTTGAGTTGCCATCAAAGAATGCCCACCCAATGCAAAGAAGTTGTCATGTATACCTATCTGTTCTATACCCAACACTTCTCTCCAAATCTCTGCTAATGCCTTCTGTGTCTCTGTCTCAGGAGCCACATATTCTGTTGACAGACTATTGGCAAAATCTAGTGCTGGCAATGCCTTACGGTCTACCTTACCATTCGGTGTCAGTGGTAGTTGCGACAACACCACATACCCAGAAGGCAGCATATACTCTGGCAACCTCAACTCCAGATACTCCCTCAACTGCGGTATGAGTTGTTTGGCTGTCACAGAAGCCAAAGGATTATTCCCATAACGAGACCAGTTACCACCGATAACCGATTTTTGAGTTAGGGGTGTTAACACCATACCCTCAGTCCTTAACTCGCTTCGCACAAACGTCGCATCCATAAGTTCTGGACCACCTTGTGCTGCCCAACACAACTCTAGAGAATATCCTAAATCCGAACTCAGCTCATGTAGTTTTTCCGAGTCAATGCCATTAACTTCCTTCTCCTGTAATTTTTGCCTCAACTGCTGGACATTCTTAACTTCCTCTGTTGCTGAGAGTAACTCCACCCCAAGAACATCATTCTCTACTCGGCCATTTACCACACCACTAAAGCAGATTGCTGGGGGTTGTTTTTGCTTCAGATATGCTTCGATGTCTTCATAATTCATACCCGCACCATTCTTTACTGGGGGTTCTATTTCCTTTGCTGGTTGTGCCTCTATGTGCAACAGCACGCTATACCTATATTTATTCAGTTCATTGTTTTCCCTTCCCCTCTGTAAACGTATCTGTACATGAGTTATTTCTGGATGTTTTTCTTTGAGAGCTACAAACAACTCTGGTGACACCAAAAACTCTGTTTCCTGTTGTATTTTTCGGTCTATCTGTTGCTTGAGTTTTTCCAGTGACAATGATGGAGTTGCTTGATACAGTTGCACCGAAGAGTGAAATGCTTTCATTAATGGCAAGCTACGGATATCCCCTAGGAAAATCATTCCTCCTGGTTTGACTACCCTGATACTTTTTTCTATTACTTCCAACAGATACTCCACACTCGGGAAATACTGCACTATGGAACTCAACAATACGACATCGAAACTGTTAGGAGCTATATCAGCCATGTCTTCGGCTCGTTTCTGTGCTAAGGAAACATGACCATATTTGTCTGGTTGTTGTTCTATTTGTTTTTTGATGTACTCTAATGATACGTTTGAGATATCTGTTCCTAAATATTTTTTTGTCTGGGGTGCGATTTGAAATAGCAGCATTCCTGTTCCACAACCTATTTCCCATACACTCTCTGGTTTTTTGGCTAATACTTGAGTGACAATATCTCCTGCCCAGATGCGCATTTGCTCTACTGGTATGGGTTGATTATCGTAGTTGCTTATCCATCCTCTAGTGTTAAATAGAGGGTCTGTGACTTCACTGAGCTGGTCGTAGACTTGTTGGTTGAATATGTCTTGCCAACTGTCTACTTGGGTTTCTGATAGTTCGGGGTTGCTGGTGGTTGTGCTTTGAGTTTCTGCTACTATGTATCCTACTATGCGTTTGTCTCCTGGGTTATCTTCTCTTGCTACTACTACTGTTTCTTTGACCCCTGGGTATGAACTGAGGACTGCTTCTATTTCTCCTGTTTCTATTCGGTATCCTCGCACTTTTACTTGATGGTCTATTCTACCTAGAAATTCTATCTGACCATCACCTAGATAACGGCATAAGTCTCCTGTTTTGTATAATTTTGTAGCTTTTGAGTTTTCAAAGGGATTAGGAATAAATTTGGAGGCTGTGAGTTCGGGGCGGTTGTGATACCCTATTGCTAAACCATCTCCTCCAATATGAAGTTCTCCAGGCACTCCTATGGGCACTGGTTTTAATTTGGAGTCTAGGATATATATTTGCGTGTTGGATATTGGCTTACCTATGGGCAGATTTGTTGCTCCTTCTGCTACTTTAGTCACCTTGTACCATGAAGAGAATGTAGTGTTTTCTGTCGGTCCATACACATGAAGCAATCTTTCTGGTGCTCTTTTTTCAAGTACCTGTTTCACTGATTTCGGGTCTACTGCCTCTCCTCCAAATAACAAATGTTTCAAGGTACTGAATGCTTCTGGTACTGAGTAGGCTAACTGATTAAATAAAGCTGTTGTCAAAAACAGTGTAGTAATTTTTTCTTGTTTGATATAGTTGACAAACTCTTGAGGAGAAAGGAGTAGAGATTTGGTAATTACTACTACCACTGCTCCATGTAATAAAGCTCCCCAAATTTCAAATGTGGCCGCATCAAAAGAGGTATTGGAAACTTGAGCTACTCGATCTGTTGGTTCAAGTTGCACATAGTTGGTGTTGCAAAAAAGCCGAACTACTCCTTGATGAGGAATAGTTACTCCTTTTGGCTTGCCCGTAGAACCTGAAGTATAGATAACGTAAGCTAACTGATTAGCTGTTACCTGATTTTCGAGCATTTGCTGACTCTGTTGATTAATAATTTCGGAGTCTGTATCCAAACAAATCACAGATGCTTTTGTGTCCGATAGATGATGTTGCCATTTTTCTTGAGTCAAGATGATGGATAGTTGGGCATCTTCTACCATGTAATTGAGACGGGATGGGGGATAACTGGGATCTAATGGTACATAAGCTCCACCGGCCTTGAGTATGGCTAATAAACCTACTACCATTTCTATTGAACGTTCTACACATATTCCCACTAGCGTTTCTGGAACCACTCCCAATTTTTGCAAATAATGTGCTAGTTGATTGGCTTTGCTATTTAATTCTGAGTAGGTCAGCTTTTGCTCTTCAAATACTATTGCTACTGCATCTGGGGTTTTCTGGACCTGATCTTCAAATAACTCATGGATACATTTGTCATCTGGGTAATCTGTTGTGGTGTTGTTCCATTCCACCAATATCTGGTCTAACTCTGCCTCTGTCATTAACGGCAACTGGCTCACAGGTTGCGCCGGAGTCTCTACTGCTGCTGTGAGTAAGTTTTGGTAATGTGACAGCATCCGACTAATTGTTTCAGCTTCAAACAAGTCTCGGTTATAGGCACAGAATCCTTTGATTTCTTCTCCTTCTTGCCACAGGTGTAATTCCATGTCCATCCGCACTGTCATGCGATCGCCCATCCATTGCTCCAGACCTAACTCTAACTCTAAGTTGGGCAAACTGAAGGATGGACTCATTGCTTCACCCTGCTGCACAGCAAATGCTACTTTAAATAAAGGATTGTGCGATAGAGAACGTTCTGGTTGCAACTCTTCTACCAATTTTTCAAAAGGCAGGTCTTGGTGAGCATAAGCTTCTAAGGCTGTCTGTCTCACTCTGTTTAATACCTCTTGGAAACTTGGTTCCCCTCCCAGGTCTGTGTACATAACCAGAGAGTTAACAAAGAAACCTATCAATCCTTCTATTTCACTGTAGTTGCGGTTGGCTATGGGTGAACCCACTGCGATACCTTCTTGACCACTGTAACGATATAGTAAGACTTTGAAGGCTGCTAACAGGGTCATAAATAGAGTGGCTCCCTGCTTTTGAGTCAGTTGTTAAATTA
>JAAHGR010000157.1 GCA_010672425.1 Symploca sp. SIO2E6 | reverse complement strand
TTTTCGATAGTAAATTGACTGTAAGGCATAGGGATAAATTATTTTTAGTCTGACTGACGATAATGGTAGGTTGGGTAGCAATACTGCTCGGTTAAGAATTGATCCCCCCAACCCCCCTTGAAAAAGGTGGGCTCTTGTTCCCCGCTTACGAAGGGGGGTTAGGGGGGATCGACAGGGATTGAACCTTACTAACCGAGCAGTATTGGGTTGGGTAGAGCTTTAGAAAGTGACGCAACATCAACAGTCTATCAATTGTTGGGTCTCATTCTTCGACCCAACCTACGTAATTGATTAAGCAACAGCGTATCCGGTGTGTTGTCGCACGTAAGGCGGATGAAATGCTAAAACGATTTTGTCTTTGGGAACTCCGGCGGCGACGAGTTCATCGGTAATGCCGTCTTCTGTCCCGTCAAAATGAATCCAGAGTTTTTCATTGATGATTTGAACATGAATGAGGCAGTGGTGAATATGCTTTTTGCCGTCCCATCCTTCATCCATCAGGAGAAAGTGGTTCCGATCTTCGCTGACAATAACAATGCTATTAATTTGACCATGAATATGGGGAATGCTGACGTATTCTAAAAATATTTTGTGGATGTAGTTGCGATATTGGTCTAATGTATCCATTTGGCGATAACCTCCTCAATTGGGTCGAAAATAATTAGCTTAATCGGATGGTTAGTTAAAACAATTTGTACTATAGGTTCCGAGAAAAAATCCACATAGATTTCTTCACGAATGGCAAGATATAAAATACGGTCTGGCTCTGAGAGTGCTAAGAGTTCGGCGTAGAGAATATATTGTCCTAAAGCATTTTGTAGGTCTTTGACTGGAGATGGACTAATAAAGCTTTTGACTTCAACTGCTATTTTCTGACCTTCCCGTTCAGCCGTTAAAGGTTTTTCGGCAGCTAAATCTACGAATACATCCCGTTTGCCAGCAGACAACGTGAATGTACCATCTGTAATTGTCCAGCCGTCTTTCTCCAAGGCAGTTCTTACTGTATCTTGGTAGATGTCTTTTGCCATACGCTATTCTTCTCAAAAATTGACTAGAGGGTAGGTTGGGTAGAGCTTTAGAAAGTGACCCAACACAGTATACTCCCCGATGTTGGGTCGAGGCACGAGACCCAACCTACACTGTCTGTACTAGCTTCACGAGGCGTTTAAGAATACTTAAAACAGCATACAGTTCGTTGCCTGGATTAACTAAACTGAATAACCTCGACATGGCATACTGAGGGGTAGGTTGATGGATCAACTTCAAAAACAAGAAATTTCTGCCGTTGCTAATCAGACCAAAGGTGGGTAAATTAGGGGTTGGACTGGCTAGCATATAGGATAGAAGCTGCGCTCTACCTTCATCGATATCAACTGCTGCTCGTTTCGCTTCGATAATCAATACCCAAAGTTTTTCAAACAAAACCAATACATCTACGTTGCCTTTGATGACAGTTCCCTCATCTTCAGTGGTAACCTGAAAAGATGGCTCTGATTTAATATGTAAAGGCTTGAGATAAACTTCAACTAAATCCAACAGGGGAGATAGCACAACCATTTTGACTGTACTTTCTAACAAGGGAGGATACTCCAGAAGATTATTAAAACCAGTCTTAACTCGATCTAAGCGTCGCTTTTCTTCTTCTGTCAGTTCTGGTAGGTTACTCTGCCATTCTGGAAAGAACTGCTGGTCTTCGAGCAACTGTAACCCGAAAAGATTAGATAGATCGTGCAAGGTAACTGCGTTTGCTGGTAGGGTTTGAACCATTAACTTTATCCTCCGAGTTACTTCGTCTCCATTTCACCCTAGCTCGACACTGGCCACTGGTAAACTAAACCTACTGGATGACTCGGTCTGCTTTTACCCAATAGGCTTGCTCAATCCGTTCCGGTTCTTTGACATAAAAGCTGCAACCAAGCAAACATTAATCCCACCAATAGTAAACAATCACAGCATCGCGATCGCGTTTAAAATTTTCTCCCCATAAAGCCCGTCTGAGACGCATCGAGATATAATCTCGAAAATCCCAATCTTCTTCTTCATGATTACCATCACAGATACCCACATCATCGGCTCGCCACTTTTTCCCTAAATCCATCAATTGAGCCACAATTATGTCCTGATTTTCCGCTAAAATATATAGTGTATCTGCGGGATAGGGAATAAAATGCATCATACTATGTTCAGGCATGGGGCGGTAGTTGGCCATCGCTAGCAGGGTTTCGAGCACTCCATTAAAACTCAAACCTGTCTTGTCTGGTGCATAAATAGGTTTGGTGAACAGAAAGCTTTCCCACAAATCCGAGTGGTTGACCAAATCAGTGATAACTTCCGGTCCATCAAACTCATTGAATCGACGCTGCCAAACTAGTGCGGCGAATAACTCCTGAGGGGAGTAGGATGCGGCGATTTGCTCAATGTTACTAATATCAATCATAATTTGTTTACTCCCATTGGTATTTTCAGTAATTTTCGACAGCAATTATGTAACTTGTTATACTTATGAAAAAACTTTTACTTACAGGCGCTAGTGGTTTTTTGGGATGGAATCTGTGCCAACTAGCTAAATCTGAGTGGGATATCTATGGTACTTACTTTTCCCATCCTGGATCAATTCCAGGAGTAACTTTACTGCCAGCTGACTTAACCAATTTTCAGGAAATCAAGCGCATTTTTCGGGAAATCCAGCCAGCAGCAGTAATTCATACCGCTGCTCAATCCAATGCTAATACTTGTCAAACCCACCCCCGGGAATCCTACCCAATCAATGTAACCGCATCCTGCAACCTTGCGGGACTCTGTGCCGATTATGCCATCCCTTGCGTTTTTACTTCAACCGACTTAGTATTCGATGGCTTAAACCCACCCTATCGAGAAACTGATCCTGTGTCTCCTATCTGTCATTACGGAGAGCAAAAGGTGATGGCAGAAGCCGGAATGCGGGAGTGCTATCCCCAAACTGCCATCTGCCGTATGCCTTTAATGTTTGGTTTAGCAGCACCGACAGCTAATAGTTTCATCCAACCATTCATCAAAACCCTAACAGAGGGCAAACAGCTCAATTTGTTTACCGATGAATTCCGTACTCCTGTAAGTGCAGCAACTGCTGTTCGAGGACTATTACTAGCCTTAGAAAAGGTTCAAGGAATTATTCATTTGGGGGGGCAAGAACGAATATCTCGTTATGATTTTGGTTATTTGTTAGCAGAGGTATGGCAATTACCGACAACTACGATTAAAGCTTGTTTACAAGCAGATCTCAATATGCCTGCTCCTAGACCACCAGATCTTTCCTTGGATAGTGCAATGGCTTATGATTTGGGATATACTCCTTTATCTTTGCGAGAGGAATTAGGACATATTTATAGTATTATGGGATTTTAGATTTTAGAAGGAAAGCCTAATGGATAGTGAGAATTAAGAATTGAGAATTGAGAATTGAGAATCTGGAATTGGAAAAATTCTGTATCTTTGTAGGGGCGGGTTTAGGGATATTTTAACGCATTTATCGATAACTTTTGCACAAAACCCGCCCAAGGGATAACCTAGAGGTTGGTTACGTTAACCGGAAGGATATCGACAGGGCGGGTTTTGCTTCTAATATTTGGGTCAAATGTCCTAGATTGTCCCTAAACCCGCCCCTACGAGATGTGTGATTTTTAGAATATATTGCGATTGCTTTGGGCACCAGCGAAGCTGATCGCGTCCCTTGCATCTTACAACGTTTTATCCTTTCCTTGATATTACTCAGGCACTCCGGGAAGTTTTTTAGGGCGCACGTCGGTGCGCCCCTACGTTTCAGGTAAATGATGATCAAGCTAAGTGCCTTTTTAAGACGGAGGGAGTAGCGCGGCGCACTCGGCATTTAATGGTTTCGTATCCTAGGCGTTGATGTGCTTCGTAACGGTGGCAACCGGAAAAACCGTAGTATTTGCCCTCTACTTCTAGCACATCAATGGGTTCGCGCAGTCCCTCCTTAGCGATTGACTCCATGAGGGTCTTTACCTTGTTTGAGTCATTGACTCTTGGCAAAGGACGATGAATTTGTGCTAGGGGAATTTCTCTGACCTCTACCATGGGGTAACTTGTTGCCTCCTATCCAAACTCCTTATGAATAAATCATACTCGTTATGACTTTATTTTGCAAGCCTTTTCTAAGCTTTAACTCCGAACTCCATTAAAAGCGGGTGTATAATAATGGGTTTAGCTTCAACTTGCATGGCGATTTCCTAAATCTGATGATTGGCACTAAACACTCTCCTAACCGCAAAACCCCGCACCAAAAGTTTGATGGTTGGTCATTAGATGATCGAAACCCCCAGGTAATTAAATCTTTTATGCCTTTGTGGGAATGGTTCTACCATCACTACTTTCGAGTCACCACCGATGGCTGGCATCACCTACCTCCATCAGGAAAAATGCTGATAGTCGGTTCCCATAATGGGGGTTTAGCCGCACCAGATATGTTCATGTTTATGTATGATTGGTTCCATCGATTTGGCTACAATCGCTTAGCCTACGGACTGACCCATCGTAAACTCTGGCAGGTTTTCCCAGGAGTCGCCAAATTTGCAGTTCAGTGCGGCTCAGTCGTAGCACACCCCAAAATGGCGATGGCGGCTTTCCAAAGACAAGCAGCAGTCCTCGTCTATCCAGGAGGAGGATATGATGTCTTTCGACCCCACCAGATGCGGGATAAAATTTACTTTGCAGGGCATCAGGGGTTCATCAAATTAGCACTGCGAGAACATGTACCCATCATCCCCATTATTTCCTGGGGAGCTCACGATACCCTGATGGTTTTAGCCGACTGCTACCAGCAAGCGCAGCAACTGCACCAATGGGGTATTATGCCCTGGTTATTCGATACCGATCCAGAAGTATTTCCCATTTATTTAGGACTACCTTGGGGATTGGGGATTGGTCCTCTACCTAATGTACCTTTACCGATACAGATTCATACCCGTGTCTGTCCCCCCGTTCAGTTTGAGCACTATGGTCGTACAGCATCAAGCGATCGCGATTATGTTAATGCCTGTTATCACCAAGTCCTTACCCAAATGCAAACAGAACTCGACTATTTAATTGCAGAGGTTGAAGGAAGATGACATGGATGGGGAGTTTGGAGTTGCGGAGTTACAGAAGAGTTTCAAAAGAAGTGCCCTGTGCTCCCAATTAAATGGAAGAAACAATTCTGTTGCCTGTTGCCTATTCCCTATTCCCCATTCCCCATTCCCTTGTTTCCCTAAATACACCAGTGGCGGGTAGACAAAATATTAGGCTAAGCTAAAAAATAGATTGAGACCCCAAAGAATATTTTGTGAATAAATTATTTAAACAAATATTACGGCTATCCTTAATCCTGACCACTGTCAACCTGTTAATGGGTTGTAGTGTGCTTCTTAAAGGTAAAACCGAAGCCAAAAAAGCCCCGCCAGTACCTACATTACCAGTAGTCTCACCTGCTCTCAAAACTGCCATCAATGACCTCCAAGATTTGAAGATTAAAAGTGAAGGTGAATATGGCATAAAATTGCGAGAATACGAAGATAAACTCAAGGAGATCACGCCAGTTGCTCAAATTGCTCAGGGTGATGAAGAAGCCTTGGCAGCGATGAGGTCAGCATTGGAAGGACATAGATTAGCTCTAGAGTTCTGGCAATGCGATCACCTTAGTGGTTACGAGCAATTGCACCAATGCCGGGATCAAGCACTACAAGGTATCTTTGATAAATATCCAGAGATTAAAGAACAAGCTTTAGCTATAGCTCAAGAAGAAAATTCATCTTTTATTAGTGCTGGATTGGATCAACAATCCCTACTGGAGGCGATATGGAGTAAGGCCAATGAGAATGCCTCGATTGCACACCAGATAATTTACCCACCACTAGATCTAACTAACACAGTGACGGAGGAAAAGTGAGCTGGAGGCAGAAGTTGATAAGACAACAAAAATTATCTACAGAGAGAATATACGGATAGATAAGAGTAATAAAAGTAGATAGAATTACAATGGCTCTGGCAGATTTGTCAGGAGCCTAAGATAATGGCTTTTCTCTCAAGAGTTTCGCCTTATATAACCACTTTTGATTGTTTAATAATGAGGTAAATGTTATGGGTATGGCTCTAGTTGTTGAAGATTCCTTAACAGATATGCGAATTCTCTCTAGTTGTCTCCAACAAGGAGGTATCAGTGTCTTAAGTGCTCAAAGTGGAGAAGAAGCTTTAAGCACAATTAATAGTCATATACCTGATGTCATCATTCTAGACGTTATCCTGCCAGGTTGCAGTGGCTTTGAGGTTTGTCGCGAACTAAAAAACCAAGCTAATACCAGCAATATTCCTATCGTTATCTGCTCCTCTAAAGGAGGTAAGATAGATCAATATTGGGGCATGAAACAGGGAGCAGATGCTTACTTGGCAAAACCAGTTGATCAGGAAGAGTTGGTACGCACTGTTAAACAGCTAATAAAACTTTAAATAAAAAGCTGATAGCATGGGTTGGCAAGTGGAGATTTATTGTGTTAGATTGTGTCAAAAATATGGAAATTTCCATCGAACAACTAACATTGGAAATATACTATGTCCGTACAAGAATCTAACGGCATTGTTTCCTACGAACATGTCCACGAAAGTTATTTAAGGCAGCGGCAACTTAAAGGAAGTGCTAATTGGTTCCTTTTATGGGGTTTAGGTGTTGGCGCTGTCATCTCCGGTGATTTCTATGGTTGGAACTATGGTTTAATCGTAGGTGGCTTTTGGGGAATGGCGATCGCTACCATCCTCATGGCTATTATGTATCTGTGCATGGTTTACAGTACTGCTGAACTGACGGCAACATTTCCCCATGCAGGTGGCTTTTATTCTTTCACTCGTAACGCCTTGGGACCATTTTGGGGCTATATCGCTGGTATAACTGTCAGCATTGAATATGTACTGGCTAATGCAGCGGTTGTGTACGCTTTAAGCCAATACCTCCAAAATGTGATTCCTGGCGTGCCAGTTTATCTAATATGGCTATTTGCTTACAGTATTTTCCTGACAATGAATATCTGGAGTCTACAGGTAAGCTTGAATGTGTGCCTATGGCTTACTTTAGTAGCAATTATGGTGCTGGGGATATTCTACATAAGTATGTCAGTATCCGGTGTTTTTCAGCTAGAACTGCTGTTTAATATTCCTCCAGAACCAGGACAATCGGCATACTGGTTACCGAATGGTTGGAATGGTGTGTTTGCGGCGATTCCCTTTGCTATCTGGTTGTACCTTGCCATTGAGCAACTCCCGATGACGGCAGAGGAAACCGAGGAAGTACCAAAAAATATGCCTACAGGTATGATCTTAGGGATGTTTACCCTGATTATTCTTTCTCTTTTTACTTTGGTGCTCAACTCTGGTGTTGGTGGTGGCGCTGTTGCGATTGGTGAAACCGGCGTTCCCTTGGGAGATGGGTTAGAGGCTTATTTTGGTGAGGGAGCCACTAGTACAATTGTTACAACCTTAGCGCTGATTTGTGGCTTGATTGCTAGCCTTCACGGTAATATGTTCGCCTACGGACGTATTATTTTCTCCCTTTCCCGTGCCGGGTATATACCCCGTTGGTTTTCTGTAACTAGCAAAAATCATACCCCTTACAGGGCACTAATCCTGGGTGCTGCGATTGGGTTTGTCTGTGTAATGCTCATTAGTGCCAGTAGTAATGCAGGTGAAGAGCAGTTCTTCTCAGTAGATGCCATCATTTTGAATATGGCTGTATTTGGGGCTTTGATTTCCTACTTGCTAGTGATGCTCAGCTACCTCAAACTTAAGGTTACTTATCCTGATTTACCAAGACCCTACGTCAGTCCCTTAGGAATTTGGGGTGCGGTTGTTGGAGGTGGCTTAGCCATTTTTGCTCTGGTTGCTTGTCTTTCGGTACCCGACTATCAACCGGGTATTTTGGGAATTTCGATTGTCCTAATTGTGGCGCTTCTTTACTTCTGGCTCTACAGCCGCAATCGATTAGTGGCTCAGGCACCAGAAGAAATAACAGCCCTGAGGATGAAATTGCAATCACAAAGAGGACATCAAGCTCAACTATAGCAGTTTTGACTCTTAAAAGCTTTTAACGATCAGCACCTCAGCACCTCAGCCATAACGGGTGTGATTGCTAAATACATCAGTGAAACTACGGATCCCCGACTTCACAGAAGAAGTCGGGGATTTGCACATTAGCAAAAAATTAAGAGGCTAGACTATTGATCAAATATCTCAATCTGGGTATTATAGAGTCTATACAACTCAATTTGTATCAAGAGTTACAGATATAAAATGAACAATTGAGTAGATCATTTTTACTCTGTTACAATTTATACAAGGTTAGATGCGGTTTCAGGGTGAATGCATCTACCTTTATAAATATCCTTTTGCCGTAGTCACTATTTAGGGATTGCTGCAGGAGTGTGAAAGCATTGCCAGACAATGCTTATAGGCATTTTTTTGTCCAAAATTGTTCAAGGTTTTTGATCAGAGGGTCTCAACATCTTTGTATCTGATGTGAAAATTCCCTAACACCTCAAACCTTATCTACCACCTACCACCTAACACCTATGACAAATAAGAGAGTGTCCAACAACTATGAACTTAATTACTCAAAAGTTTCTGGGAAACCGGAATAGTACCCAAGCCGATTATTCCCATCAGGGCATTCATCGGCTAGTTGAGTCTCAAGTAGAGCATACTCCTGACAGTATCGCCGTCAGTTTTGAGAACAGTTCCTTGACTTACCAAGAACTTAATAGCAGAGCCAACCAACTGGCTCACTACTTACAGGTACTGGGAGTCAGACCTGATGTCCTGGTAGGAATTTGTGTAGAGCGATCGCTAAACATGGTGATTGGATTGCTAGGGATCCTGAAAGCTGGTGGAGCCTATGTTCCTCTAGATCCTGATTATCCCCAAAAGCGTTTAGCGTTCATGATTGAGAATTCCCAGTGTCATGTGCTTATAACTGAAAGTATACAGCTGGGGAGGTTGCCGGAGCATCACACTAAAGTTGTATGTCTGGATACTGATGGGGAAACAATTGCTCAATACAGCCAGGGGAACCCTGACAGTAGAGTCACGCCATACAACTTGGCTTACACTATCTACACCTCTGGTTCTACAGGTAAGCCTAAAGGCGTACAAGTTAGCCATCAAGCGCTGGTCAATTTCCTCACATCCATGAGTCAAGCACCAGGACTCACCCAGGAAGATATCTTACTGGCTGTTACTACTATCTCCTTTGATATTGCTGGCTTAGAACTCTACTTACCGATGATCGTCGGAGCTCGTGTGGAGTTAGTGACACGAGAAGTTGCCTCAGACCCTACCGGGTTAATCAAAGCCTTGGAGCAATCTGGTGCAACGGTCATGCAAGCAACACCAGCAACCTGGCGAATGCTCTTAGCTGCAGGTTGGCAAGGGGATGCTAACCTCAAAATTCTCTGTGGTGGGGAAGCGATGTCCCGAGAGTTGGCCAATCAACTCCTAGCCAGGAGTAACTCAGTTTGGAATATGTACGGTCCCACTGAAACCACTATTTGGTCAGCAGTACAGCAGGTCGAATCGGGGAATACTTCTGTTCCCATTGGACAACCGATTGCCAATACCCAAATCTATCTAGTAGATTCAGAGCTAAACCAGAAGCATGATCAGCTTCAGCAGGTTTCAGTGGGAGAGCCTGGGGAATTACTCATTGGTGGAGTAGGTTTGGCACGGGGTTACCTCAATCGACCTCAACTTACTGAAGAAAAGTTTATTCGAGACCCCTTTAGCAAGAAGCCTGGAGCTCGTCTCTATCGCACCGGAGACTTAGCCCGTTACCTACCAGATGGTACCATCGAATGTCTAGGTCGTATCGACCATCAGGTGAAAATTCGCGGCTTCCGCATTGAGCTGGGGGAAATTGAATCTGCTCTCTACCAACACCCTAGTATCAAAGAGGCAGTCGTAAGCGCAGTAGAAGACAGTCCTGGAAACAAGCGCCTAGTAGCCTATTTGTTGACTGACCTCAGTGTAGAACGGGTACAACTACAGAGTAGTTGCCTAGTAGAGTGGGGTGATGGATCTGCTGTTACTGTCAATACTGTAGATCTCTCTCCAACTGGCATCTGTCTAGCGGATGTCCCAGCAACCTGGCAACCAGGAAAACGTCTCTACCTTCATCTTCAATTGCCCGGAGTTGAAGAAAAACTAACATTAGCAGGAACCCTCGCTTGGCTAGAGGAGGAATATGCCGGAGTTCTCTTCCAAACTACGCCAATGGAGCAAGCTTTGCTAAATCAAGGCATCAAGCAGATCCTGCAAACCGAGGGATTAGTGGTCCAGGATATGCGCCATATAGAGCCTCGAATACCTTTAAAGAGAGATTGCCTAGCACAATTGAAGTCAGGTCAAACCTTAAAATTAACCACAAAAAATATCAGTCGTGGTGGTATCCGCTTAACAGTATCTAAGCATAGTGAGCCCAGCGGCACCAAGACCACAAATATCTGGAAAGAAGGCCAACGCCTCCGTTTGCAACTGCAACTACCGGGAGTTCAAGACCAGCTTTTGTTAAAGGGAACTGTCGTCTGGTATTTTGGAGAATCAGCTGGGGTGGTGTTCGATGCCGCCCAGCCTCAGATAGAGCAAATTCCTCAAAGCATGGACTATCTCATCGAAACTCAAGGATTATCGTTGACACACCTGCGATCATTTCTCAAGAAAAAACTACCTGAGTACATGGTACCCTCGGCTTTCGTCTTACTGGATACTCTACCATTGACGCCCAATCTTAAAGTAGACCGCAAAGCACTACCAGCACCGAATCAAGCCCAATTAGTTGTCATGGAAGAGTTTGTTGCCCCTCGGACTCCCATAGAAGAACAGTTAGTCCAAATTTGGATCGAGGTTCTGGATATTAAGCAGGTAGGTATTCATCACAACTTCTTTGACCTGGGAGGACATTCTCTCCTCGCTGCTCAGCTATTATCCCAGATACGAGAAACCTTCCAGGTAGAACTACCTTTGCTCTCTCTATTTGAGTCTCCCACAATTGCTGAATTGGCACAGGAGATTGCAGTGGTTCAGAATGCCCACCCTCAGGTGAAACTGGGCGACACAACGGTTGAGGAATTACAGGCGGATGCAGTTTTGGAATCGAGTATCTGCCCGAAGTATACTAACTCTGGAGTAAAACCTCAGCACATCTTCTTAACAGGAGCAACTGGTTTCTTAGGAGCTTTTTTACTACACGAACTTCTCCAACAAACCCAAGCGACGATTCATTGCTTAGTCCGCTGCCCCAATCTTGAGGCCGGTCAACAAAAACTCCGCAGTAACCTCAAGCGCTACTTACTTCCCGATGATAAGAAGCGAATTGTACCAGTACAAGGGGATTTAACCAAGCCTTTGTTAGGGCTTTCTGAACAACAGTTTCACCAATTAGCTACAGAGATTGACATTATTTATCACAATGGGGCATTTGTTAATTTAATCTATCCCTATACTGCCCTGCGGACAGCCAATGTGCTGGGAACTAAGGAAATCCTGAAATTAGCAAGCCTTATCAAAATCAAACCCCTTCATTTCATCTCCACTCTTGATGTCTTCCAATCTCCTCACTATGCGGCGATGGAACTAATTACAGAAGATATTAACCTGGAGTGTGAAGGACTTGCCGATGGCTATGCTCAGAGTAAATGGGTAGGTGAACAATTGGTGATGGCAGCTCATGCCAGGGGGATTCCCGGTTGTATCTACAGACCAAGTATGATTACAGGTCATAGTCAAAGTGGTGCTTCTTCCGCAGATGATCTGATCGCCAGATTGATCAAAGGCTTGATTCAACTAGGCAGTGCTCCTGATTTGGACATGAAACTGAGCCTAACTCCGGTGGACTACGTTAGCCGTGCGATCGTCCATTTATCTCAACAGCCAGCATCTATGGGCAAGGCTTTTCACCTAGTTAGTCCTCACGCCTTACACTTCCGTCAGCTGGTGCAGGCAATCCAGGCACTCGGCTACTTAATTCAATGGTGTGACTATGATCAATGGCAAACCAAGCTGCTCAAAGTGGCTAGCGCCAAAGCAGATCATGCTTTAAGTCCCCTCCTATTTCTGTTTACGGAATGGGTGACTGGCAACGAACGACCTTATCTAGAAACAGCGGCTTTAGTATCCCAAGCCTTTGACTACCAAAATACTTTAGCAGGATTAGTGGGAACTAATATCGTTTGTCCAGCAATTGATGCTAGCTTGCTCCAGGCTTACTTGGCTTATTTAGGTGGTAGGTGGTAGGTGTTAGGTGTTAGGGATGCGATCGCTTACCAAAACCTTCGATAAAGCAGAAGATACCGTAGGGGCGGGTTCACCAACCATCTAGGACATTAACCAATCAATCATCTAAACCCGCCCCGGTGGCACGGATGGTGATGGGTGGCAGATGCCGGGGCGGGTTTAGCTAAGTTATCTTGGAGTATCATCCATTGTAGGTGAACCCGCCCCTACATGGTGGTATATTGGGTATGGTAAGCCTTCCTTGGGTTATGCGATCGCCTCCAGTAACAAAACCTTCGACAAACCAGAAAATACCGTAGGGGCGGGTTCACCAACCATCTAGGACATTAACCAATCAATCATCTAAACCCGCCCCGGTGGCACGGATGGTGATGGGTGGCAGGTGCCGGGGCGGGTTTAGTCAAGTTATCTTGGAGTATCATTCATTGTAGGTGAACCCGCCCCTACATGGTGGTATATTAGGTATGGTAAGCCTTCCTTGACAAAGAAACATCTGCGACACACTGTCCGTTGAGCTGACAAACTTCACTGGCGGAGCAATTTGCATCGGAGTTGACTTCACAAGTGGTATACGCCTGGTCCCCG
>JAAHGR010000156.1 GCA_010672425.1 Symploca sp. SIO2E6 | reverse complement strand
TTTGGAACAAGCTATTGAACCTCAAGGCTGGATTAGCCAAGCTTTTGAGAAGGTTGAAGAACATCTTGATGAACAAGATCGAAAAATCAATCGTTTAGAGCAAAATATGAATCACAATTTTGCCGAAATCAATCACAATTTTGCCGAACTTCGTAGTTCTCTTAACCACATTATTGACCATTTAACCAAGATTTCGGATCTCCCTGAAGAATAGAGACTGGGAATATAAACCACAAAGGCACAAAGGCCACAAAGGATGGTAGAGGATAACAGCTCCCCGACTTCTTCTTCCGGTTTATCAAGCTAATTACCGGTTTCAATAAAGAAGTCGGGGATCTTGGGTTGGGTTGCGTTGTTCCTTATGTTTTGCTAATATTATGAATAATGGAATAGGTGTGCGCCTATAATGGTATTTAGCACATAATCACAAAGAGTGCGATCGCTCCACGGAATTTGTTGACATAGGCTGGTTGGTTGTTGCTGATATTTAGGAATTAAACCACAAAGGCACAAAGGGCACAAAGGATGGTAGAGGATAACAGATCCCCGACTTCTTCTTCCGGTTTATCAAGCTAATTACCGGTTTCAATAAAGAAGTCGGGGATCTTGGGTTGGGTTGCGTTGTTCCTTATGTTGTGCTAATATCATTGATAATGGAATAGGTGTGCGCCTATAATGGTATTTAGCACATAATCACAAAGAGTGCGATCGCTCCACGGAATTTGTTGACATAGGCTGGTTGGTTGTTGCTGATATCTAGGAATTAAACCACAGAGGCACAGAGGGCACAGAGGATGGAAAAGGGTGATTTGCTGATCAATGATGCGGAAGGTTGGTTGAACCAAGCTAAGGAACAGTTTGAAGTGGGAGATCTTGAAGGTGTGATCGCTTCTTATGATCAAGCCATTGACATCAAACCTGACGAATACTCAATTTGGAGCAACAGGGGTTTAGCACTAGCTGACATAGGGCGATATGAAAAGGTGATCGCTTCTTATGATCAAGCCATTAAAATCAAACCTGACGAATACTTAGCTTGGAGTAATCGAGGTATCGCACTACACAACATACCGCAATATCAAGAAGCTATCGCCTGCTACGATAAAGCCCTAGAATTAAAACTTGACGACCATAATACTTGGATTAACCGAGGTCTTGCAGTAGCCAACGTAGTTAAAATCACTAAAACTTCCACTTCCCCATTTATCTCAGCAGTAACAACCCATCCCAACCTAGCTCAAACATTAAACAATCCTAATCTAAATCTGGGCGGCTACGAGGGAGTATTCGCAACTTACCAAGAAGGATTAAAACATTGCCCCAAAGATACCCATCCCGAAGGTTGGGGTGAGTTACATCAAGCAATTGGCAGTACACAGTATTTCCGAGGATGCAGGGATGCCAACCCTAATCCCTATTGGCGCAAAGCTTTCAGACACTATGACAACTCTCTGAAAACCCTCACCCCAGAAGATTTTCCCGAAGCTCATTTAGAAGTATTGCAAGATTTGATTCGTACCCTGTTAGCCTTAGAAGAAATTTACCAAGCACAGGAATTCCAGCGACGGGGTACAGATGTATTGAATAATTTGCTGCAAAATACCAAAAGTCCTGCGAAGAAAAAACAGTTAGCCTTGAAATTTGCTCCCTTTCAGCAGTTAACCGTTGACTTAGCGGTTCAATCAGGTGATGCCGTACAAGCCTTAAAATTGGCAGAAGAGGGAAAAAATGCCTGCTTATCTTGGTTGTTAGCAAGCAGGAATCAGGAAATTCCCTCTCCCACCTGGGAAGAGATAAAACAATTACTTAATCCTACCACAGCTATAGTCTACTGGCATATCAGTCCAGCGGCACTTCATACCTTTATCCTCAAACACGATAACCCTTTACCCATTGTCTTAGGGCAAACTAAGTTAACGGAAAAAACTCCCTTGATTCCCCAAATACAACGCCTGCGTGATTTTGACGCCTGGGTGAAAGATTGGAATCAAGATTATAGCCAGTATCGTCAAAAGAAGGATAAGTCAGTAGACAAGGATTGGTTGGACAATTTGCCGGACATGCTAAAGCGGCTAGCTAAGATTCTGGATATCCCTGCCATTATCAATATCCTTCAAACTTCTCAATCTCAACCAATCCAAAATCTTATCCTGATTCCCCACCGGGATTTACACCGATTTCCTCTTCATGCTCTTTTCAATCAAGATGAAAAGGGGCAAAATTTTACCATCTCCTATCTACCCAGTGCTCAATTTAGCCTCAAGCCTACAGCTGATGATGAGGATGAGCCTTCACCTCAACAGTTGCTGAGTGTCGAAGTAGCCGAGAGCCAAAATTTACCACCCCTGAGTTTTGTTGCCTTTGAAGCTGAAGCTATCACCGAGTTGTTTGCAAATCCCCAACGTATCCAGGGAAAGGAAGCAACAAAGAAGCGGGTGGAAGCAGCCTTGGAAAATAGACCTCTTGCCAAAATATCTCTGACCCCACCCCAACCCGACAGTTTGAAAACACTCCCTAAGGGGGGTTACAAGAGATCTAATAAGCACCAAATCTTTCATTTTGCCGGACATGGCAACTACAACTTTGCTCAACCCCTCAATTCAGAACTAGTTTTAGTAGATGAGGAACTAACCCTAAAAGAAATCTACGAGAAGGATCTAGCTTCCTATCAACTAGTAAGCCTTTCTGCTTGCGAAACGGCGATTACCGACAACCAAACTATTACTACTGAATATGTCGGCTTAGTCAGTGGCTTTTTGAGTAAAGGAGTCAACCAAGTAGTAAGTACCCTCTGGACAGTGAAATCTGCGGCAACTGCCTTAGTGATGATCGAATTTTACCGTCGCTGGCAAGCAGGTACATCCGAGGTGCAAGCTTTAACTGAAGCAACCCAATGGCTGAAAAATCTGACAGCGGCACAACTGAAACAATGGTATCAAACCTTTTTTGACCAACTACCCCGTGAGGAAGGAAGAATTAGACCATTTTTAAAGAATGAGCTTTACAATATTGCTACAATGGAACCAAACAGCAAGCCCTATGAGCATCCTTACTACTGGGCAGCATTCATTATTACTGGGAAACTTTAAATTAATGGACTTACTAAATAAAATTACCCTGAAATCCTTCCTTGCTGCTCTAGTACGTCAGGCTCATTCCTTACCAGCGGATTTGCAACGGGAAGTAAACGCGATCGCAACGGCTCTTGCTGCTAAAATATCTCAACTGGATCTACTTACTGAGGATTATCCCCCCTTAGAGCAAGATTATATAGCAACTCGTCGCCTGTTACAAGACGATGGCGATCGCTTACGTTCCTCGGTTGTTGCAGAAAACCCCGCCGTAGCCATCAGTGACCAACAACTGCTGAATCTTGCCTCGGAAATTTTGGCTGCAGAAGATTCTGTCAGTTGTGCCAAGCAAGCTTATGCACAATCGACTGAATTTAGGCAACTTCTGGCTCAAATGCTACCCCAAACCAGTTCCTATACTATCAATATTCTCGACTTGATTGGGAAATACTGTATGACAACGGAAGATGGTCAAAGGGTGTATGATTTGATCCATCCCAAATTACTCGAAGAGCAACCTGTAGAATTAGACTTTACCGGGGTGGAAATTGCTGCATCTCCCTTCTTGAATTTTGCTATCGGACAACTGCTCAAGGATATTCCACTAGAAACTATCAACCGTCTTTTAACAAAAAAGAACCTCAACTCACTGGATGAGGAAGCACTCGAATTAATCATTGATGACTGTCAACGATATTACTCCGACAGTAAGTTTCGTAGTAGAGTAGATCAAGTTATCTATGAATTGGCCAATACGCTTTAATGACACTCAAGGTTCAGGCTCAAGTAGTTGATATCCGGAATGATACGCCAAAACAACAGGATAGGTTTCTGATAGATACCAATATCTGGTTGTACTTATATTATAACCGAGCCAGCACACCTGGCTCTTCCTACCAAGATTATACATATACTTCTTATATTACAAAAGCTAAATATGCGAGGTCATCCCTATTCTACTGTGGTCTTTCCCTGGCAGAAATAGCACATGTAGTTGAGCAACGAGAGTGGGATGCAGATTTACCGGAATTAGAACTTAAGGATTACCGCCATAATTATCCAGCCCAGAGAGACAAGGTAGTTAGGAAAGTAAAAAGTATTTGGAATAGTGTCAAACGAACTGGGAGATCAGCAGATATCTTAATTAATAAGGATACCACACAAGCAGCCCTAACTAAACTGCAAACTCAATTGCTGGATGGTTACGATTTATTTATTGTTGAAGCAATGAACAAGGCTGGAGTTGACCAAATCATCACTAATGATCGCGATTTCGTTACTGTCCCTAATATCGTAGTCTTCACAGCTAATGGGGGTGCAATCAAGGCTGCGAGAAGTCAAGGTCAGCTAGTGGTAAGATAGTAAATAGGGCTTGGAGAATAAGTAATAAGTAATAAGTAATAAGTAATAAGTAATAAGTAATAAGTAATGAGTAATGAGTAGGGATTTCCCCTTCTTAACCTAATACCTAATACCAAATCCGGCATAGATCCCCCCGTTATTTCCTACCCTGTAGAGACGTTGCATGCAACGTCTCTACAGAGGGTTTCGCGGTTTGATCAAAACGGGGGATTTAGGGGGAGCAACAATGTACCGCTTGCGCAGAGCAAACTGCTGTAATACCTCTTAAGGTTAAATTGCCTCGGCCAGCACAGAATTGCTAGTTAACAACTCTACTGCTGCTTGATACTGACTGTCTGCTGAGGTTCCTATCTGACTCAACGTAATTGGTTCTAGGGGAACTTGGATATCCGGTGTAATACCCAACTTATGGATATCTTGGTGGTTGGGAGTCTCATACTTGGCAACAGTAACAGCTAATCCTGAGCCATCTGATAAATTGAACAAAGACTGAATTAAGCCTTTGCCAAAAGTTTGTTCTCCGACTATCTGGGCCCTACCATTGTCCTGTAATGCTCCAGCGAGAATTTCACTAGCACTGGCAGTACCCTGATTAACTAACACTACCAAAGGATCTTCAGTAATCGCAGTAGCATTAGCATCAAAACTACCTAACATTCCTTGTCGGTTAACTGTGTAGACAATTGTGCCTTCATCCAACCAGAGGCGAGCAATTTCAATACCTGCTTGCAACAAGCCACCAGGGTTATTCCGCAAATCCAGAATGTAGGCATCGGCTCCCTCGGACTCTAGATTATCAACCGCTTCGGTTATAGCCTCTGTTGCATTGGCACTAAATTGGGAGAGGCGAATATAACCGACACTCACACCATCCGACGGTTGTGCTAAAGTGAAATATACTGGATTGAGAGCAATGCGATCGCGTATTAGCTCAATATACTTGGGCTCCTCGTTCGTTCCTTGAATCTTTAAGGTAACCTTCGTACCCGCTGGTCCCCGCATCCGAGCCGCCGCTTCATCAAGACTTAGGGTTGAGGTTGGGGTGCCATCAATTTCCAGGATGCGATCGCGGGATTTAATTCCTGCCTCACTCGCAGGAGAATCGGCAATTGGTGCTACTACTTCCAACTTCCCAGTCTCACTACTAAAGCTAATTTGCAAACCAACACCAGATAATTCTCCCGATGTACTGACTTGCAAACTATGATATTGCTCCGGTCTTAACAGTCGTGTGAAGGGTTCGTCAAGAGTCCCTAACATATTTTCAATTGCCTGGTAGGTTGCTTCGCGATTATCCAGCGGCTTTTTCAATGCCTTTTGACGTAGCAACCACCAATTCTGGTTGTTAAAGGTATCATCCAAGTAAGTTTGAGAAACAGTGCGCCAAGCTTCGGAAAACAACTTGTGTTCCTCTGTGTAACTTGACCCGGGGAAAGCAGAAGCTGTGGGAGTACACCAAGCAGACCACAAGATAATATTGCAGATTACCAATAGTCCAACCAAGAAAGCTCGTTTATGCATGACCGAGAATTTAGAATTTAGAATTGGGAATTGGGAATTGGGAATTGGGAATTGGGAATTGGGAATTGGGAATTGGGAATTGGGAATTGTCTTCCTTGTCTTCCTTGTCTTCCTTGTCTCCCTTGTCTCCCTTCTCTTCCTCCCGGTAGGCGCGATCGCACATTTTTTGGGGAGATACTACCACAATATCATAGGATAAGAATAGGTTCTTGACCGTTGGTGCGATTGCTAAACATGATTCAAGCAAATGTATCCGGTTTGTCTGGTAAAGAGATTTATCACAAGATTGCGGATAATATTGAAACGGTAATGAAAGGTCAAACAGCAGCAATTCGCAAATTACTGGCAGCTTTTGCTAGTGGTGGACATGTTCTGTTAGAAGATTATCCGGGAACCGGTAAAACTACCTTAGCTAAAGCTTTATCCTTATCTGTGGATGCTAAGTTTAAACGGATTCAATTTACTCCCGATTTATTACCATCTGATATTGTCGGTGTTTCCATTTTTGATCAAAATGAGCGTACCTTTCGCTTCCATGAAGGACAGATTTTTGCCAATATTATCCTAGCTGATGAAATTAACCGCGCTTCCCCCAGAACCCAATCAGCGCTGTGAGAAGCGATGGCGGAATCTCAGGTAAGTGTAGATGGTAATCTTCGCCAGCTGCAAGATTTATTTTTTGTGATTGCTACCCAAAATCCCGTGGAATCGAGGGGGACTTATCCCCTCCCAGAAGCACAGATGGATCGTTTTGCCCTAAAGTTTAGCCTCGGTTATATTTCCCCAGAAGAAGAAGTCGATCTTCTCTCGGCGCAAATACAAGGACATCCCATCGACAGGATTGAACCTTGTGTTGATTTAGATGATATCTTGACTCTCAAAGAACAAGTCCAACGAGTTCGAGTCAGTCAAGAATTGAAACGTTACATTGTAGATCTTGTCAATGCAACCCGCACAGCAGATGGTGTACAATTAGGAGCTAGTCCTAGGGCTTCTATTGCCTTGATGAAAGTAGCTCAAGCCTTAGCCATGTTTGATGGTTACGAATTTGTGATTCCAGAACAGATTCAAGAAATTGCTGTACCAGTGATTGCCCACCGTTTGGTAATGGATTCCCAAGCTCATTTCTCTGGAACAACTGCTATTAATGTAGTAGAAGATCTCCTCAAATCCCTGATTGTACCAGCTTAGTTGAGGTGGGTTTTGTCTGAAAGATTATCGTGAATACAGCAGTTTGCTCTGCTATGCGATACATTATTGATCCCCCTAAATCCCCCTTATTAAGGGGGACTTTTGGAAGAGTGTACTTCATTACAGCGCAAAGCGCTGTATGGGTTAACAGTAACAGTTTAGTTGGGGCGGGTTTTGTCCGAAAGATTATCGTGAATATCGGTTAAAGGTGACCCTAAACCCGCCCCTACAGATGTACAAAATTTTCCTCCCAATTCCCAATTCCCAATTCCCAATTCCCAATTCCCAATGCAAAATTACTTATATCACACCTACTATATAATCTACGGGCTCAACAAATGGTTGACCAGGAGATTTACCATTAGTGGCTTAGTAGTTGTGGTTTGCTTACTTGTAGCAGCAGCCGCAGGTATCGATACGAACCAAAGCATGGCTTATCAGATTTTCACTTTCCTCTTATCCCTATTGGTAATAGCAATTTTAGATACCTTTCAAACAACAGCAGCCAGTGAAAAATTAGAAGAAGCGATCGCCATAGCTGCGTCTTTTGCTTGCCAGGTACAAACCCAGGAATCTTTATTAGATTTGATGTTTGTGGGAACTGAGGCTTATTGCTTTACAACTGGGCGGGGAGTCGGTCATACTGAGAAAATGCTGGAGATTTTAGCTGCGGTCCAAGCCTGTCAGGATAAAACCTTTGATTTTTTAATTCCTTTGGTACTCAATCGAGCATCAATGTTAACTGGTTGCATTTGTATTCTGTTGGCTTGGGATGAACCACGACAAAGACTAGTTAATTATCTCCAGGGAATGAAGATCCCCACATTAGTATTGCTGGTGTCTGCTGAAGAAGGTAGTTTGGAGCAAGATGATTTATTAGTTAATCAAGGGGAAGGATTGGATTTTAAGGTCTTAAGGTTAGGTAAAATACAAGAAGGGTTGCTGAGTATGGTTTGATTTTATCAGCTGTAAGAATATGTAGGGCTGTGGAACAGGCTGGAAGCCTGTTCAGCACTGGCAAGATTTAAAACTTTAGGTTGGGTGAAACGAAGTGAAACCCAATGAGAGTGTGCACTGGCCTGTTGGATTACGCTATCGCGACCCCCAACCTACCCAGGGCTTGCTGAATAAGTCAGATAAGGAAAATAAAGTAAGACCAGGGAGTTTTCATGCTCCCTTGTTTCTTAAAAGATAAAATACAGTAGGGGCGGGTTCACCAACCATCTTTCGGTATCGACAAGCCAATTACGTAAACCCGCCCCGGTAGGATGATAGGTGTATCATCAGCCGGGGCAGGTTTGGTTAAATTATTGTTGAATAGCCTGCGTTTCGGGCGAACCCGCCCCTACACATTACATTTATTACATTTCACCAGAAGCAACTCACTATGGTTAGACGTAGGCACAAAACCTCTCAGGGCAAGCTTGGTAAGATTTTCAAGAAATGTCAGTTCTCTATATTATCCCTGGTGACTTTGCTGTTAATCTTGGGGAATGAAGCCATAGCAAAGGGTTCCAGTGAAGGAAATTTTAATGACGTTGGTACCCTCTGGCTCCTAATTGCAGGTTCTCTAGTCTTTTTCATGAATGCTGGTTTTGCCATGCTGGAAACTGGGTTTTGCAGAACCAGGAATGCTGTCAATGTACTAGCCAAAAACTTAATTGTTTTTTGTATTGCCACGATCGCATTTTGGCTGTTTGGCTTTAGATTCATGTATGGAGACAGCGACAGTGAGGTTTTTGGACAAATTGGACTATTGTTCAATCTGCCATTTCCCGATGTCATACCGCCGCCAGATCTAGATAATGTATCTGACCTTGTATCAAAGCCTAATCCTTTTCCTGAAAATTTTGGAAAATTGCAGGATATGTGGAAAGGTAGATCTTTTGCATCCCTGTTTTTCTTTCAGCTCGTTTTTGCCGGTACAGCAGCAACCATTGTTTCTGGTGCGGTAGCAGAGCGAATTAAATTTCGGGCATTTATCTTGTTTAGCTTTGTTTTGGTGGGATTTATCTATCCACTTACCGGTTACTGGGTTTGGGGAGGAGGCTGGTTATCTTCTGTGCCCATCCAATTCCGAGATTTTGCTGGCTCAACTGTTGTTCACTCAGTAGGTGGCATGGCGGCTTGGATAGGAGCTTGGTTGTTAAAGCCAAGACAGAATAAGTTTGGTTATAATCCAGTAGATGATAGTTTTTCTGGGCAAGAAGATCCAGAAAGATTTGAGCCACACAATCTAAGTTTAGCAACTCTAGGTTGTCTGATTCTTTGGCTCGGTTGGTTCGGCTTTAATGGTGGTTCTGCAAAGTATTTGGAATATGTTCCTCATATCATTACCACAACACTCTTTTCCGCTGCGGCAGGTGGTGTTGCAACTGTACTTCTTAGCTTGGCTGTGAGCTCCCGAAATGTTACTCTTTTATCTATCATCAATGGAATTTTGGGTGGCTTAGTGGGTATTACTGCCTCTTCCGCTTATGTAGATATTGTAAGTGCGGTGATGATCGGAGCAATCAGTGGACTGCTAGTTCTGATAGGGGAAAATTTTCTGGAGTCTCTTAAAATTGATGATCCCGTGGGAGCTGTTCCTGTTCATCTTTTTTGCGGTTTTTGGGGCACTGTCGCAGTAGGTATTTTTGCGAATCCCAGATCTAGTGAATATGTGATTGAAAATTACAGCCAAGCAACACAAACTTTGTATCAGTTTTTAGGTTGGATTATTGTTGTTGTAGTTGTGGGCATCCTGAGCCTCATTACTTGGATATCAATAGGAATATTGTTACATTACTTAGAGCAAAGCTCAGAAAAAACTAGTAGTCAAAGGATGCAAGGAATAGGGCGTAGTAATACTCAGGACGATGGACTGTTTCGACTTATCAGTGACTTATGGCAAATTGGTAGACAAGGAATAAGAGTATCTGTAGAAATGGAAGAAAAAGGCAGTGATTCAACGGCTATTTCTTAATTGGGGAGGAATCTAGAATAGTTTCCGCTACTGGGCATGATTTATTTCCCTGTTCCCAAAAAGTATTTAGGGAAACTTGAATATCTTTCTCGTACAATTCAATCCATTGATCTAACTTGCTTTCCGCATCGTCAAAGTAAATAGATCCTTCTTGGGGAATGCGACAGAACTCGTTCCACATCTCCAACCAATCTCCATTCTTGGCATGACTTTTACCCTTATCGAGCCACTTCTTATGCAAAGATTCGATATCAGTGTCTGATAGCGATGATGTAGACTCAGAAGTTGGTGTTCTGTTGGGGTCACCTACGGGGTTCTTTTCAGGTTGTAGAAAAAACATACGAGCAATGGGAGCTACGACAATCAAAACAAGTGCTACTATTGACAATACATTGAAGAATGTAGTTTGATTGTTTTTCATAGTATAAGAAGTAGTCGAAGTCGGCTGAGCAATATTTGGTGATTGCTGTTCAACCCATTCGGAGTTGAAAATGCTTTCATAAATAGCATTACCAACTTTCAGTTTGCCATTTTCTCTTTTTACTAAGCCAGACTGTACTAGCTTTTCCTGCTCCTGACTACTGTTTACAGATACCTGACCCCTTTGTAGTATTTGCCAATATAAATTCAGAACTGCATCTCTTTGGTTATCCTCTAATATAGTTTGAATAACTTTCTGAAAGTGTGCAGAAACATTATGATTTGTTTCCCAATCCTTGATTATGTTTTCTTGAACAATCTGCTCTACGAGAAACTCTTCTTGTCCGTTAGGAACAAAGTCTTGATGCACAAGAATAAGTTTGCAAAGGAGATCAGAGAGAAAAAGTTGATCAGCTGTCCACCGTCGAACCTCCTGCATAACACGACGAGGATTATCCGCTTTCTGGGTAACTTGTTGTACAAAGTCTGTAAAAAGGTCGGAAAGCCCTTCTGCATTCTGTCCTGAACTCATAATTAGCGCTCTTAGGTATTCATTAACATACTATCAACGATGAATCGATCTTCTCTTGTGTCTAGTTTTTTACCCATCAAGAACTCTTCAGCGGCTTGAAGTTCCCTGGCAGTCAGCAGTTGGGATTTGTCTTGTCTCTCAGAATCTATCCAGGCAACCAGTTTTTTGGCATATGGACGCATCCTTCCTAAATTTTGATTTGTCCAGCGTAGGTTGAAAACATTGGCATAAATAGGATTAGCAATAGCTAAATCTTGACCTTTCTCTATAACTATTTTTATTTTCTTCAGCTCTTCTTGCTCTTTTTGGCTATCTAACTTTTCTGACAGGAGTACTTTCCGATAGGCTATAAGTAACCAGAAAGGATCACAAAGACTGTTTTCTAGCAAGCTACGACTAATTTCCCTTAACGGTTCGGCATTAGCTTCAGTCTCCCAGTTTTTGATCATTCGAGAATTTACTCTTGTTTGAACCCATTTTTCTGGTGATAATCTCTTAGGTTTCTTTTCTTGGGAAAGTAGAAATAATAGACTCTTATTGAGATTTTCATTTCCTCCCGTCCATGACATTACTGCAGCAACGACAGATTCCCAGCTTTCGATACTAGGGAGTCGAGCTCTAACATCTTGTTCAAACTTCTTACTCTCATCTAGAAACCTATCGTCTTCTCTAGTTAATAGTAAATCTTGTGACCATTTTTGTACATTTTTCAACTCCTTGCCAAATAATAACTTAGATTGATCCTGATAATCAGACGATATCCAGGCTTCCATCTGGATTTGGTATGGTCTTTCAAGAACTTTATCGAGGTTACTGTTAAGCCACTCTTGATTGAATATTTCCTGGTAAATTTTATTGTAAGTTACTAATTTACCCTGTCGATTCACTACCAGACCGGAAAGACGCAATTCCATTTGCTCACGGCTATTATCAAATTGCAATTCTCCAAAATCAAGAATCTGTCCATATAAATTAAAAAGATGTTTGGCATGAAAACTATTAATGATACGGTTTTCTATGGTTCTTAAATGCTCAGGATTGTCTTGATATTCCCAATTATTAATTATATTCTTTTTGATGATATCTTCAATCCATTCTTCTAAATTATAACCTGCTTGGAGGCTCTCAGTATTTTGTACTATTTTGCATATTTTTTGAGTCAAAAATGGTTGCCCACCAGTCCAACCTAGAATTTCTCGAAGAACAGCTTCTGAGTTATTAGTTTTTTCAACCAAGCCTTGGGCAAGAGGTAATGCTTCTTGAAGTTTAAATCCTGTTAAATTAATTGCCTCTGCATCATTATTAAATGGAGTACTGTTCTTATCTTGAATCAGATCTGTAGGGGTTGTAACTCCAATCAAGGCAAATGTTAGCTTGGAATAAATTGGATTCATCGCCCGATTATTAGAGCATTCGCGAATTACAGCAAAAAAACTATCTAAATTGAATTTTAAATTAAGAATTTGATCTATTTCATCAATGGCTATAATTATCTTTTGGTAGTTGGGAACTCTTTTGAGTAAAATATCTTCGATAAAATCGCTAAAACTGTTTACTGAAGATGAATTAATCTGACTTAACCACCATTTTTCATCATCAAAATCTTTCCATGCTAAGCCTTTTACTATTCGTCCAATAATTCCCCTATACCATTGTTTTGGAGTCATTTCCTCTTGTTCTACTAAAAGTGTTGCTGTTATATAAACACAGATGAATCCTTCTTTTTCAAGCTTGGCTTTAGTTCGCGTCCATAAGCTAGTTTTGCCCATTTGTCGTGCATTAAACACATAGCAAAATTTGCCCATTTTCAAGGCTTCATAAAAATAGCGA
>JAAHGR010000155.1:12543-12952 GCA_010672425.1 Symploca sp. SIO2E6 | reverse complement strand
CTTATTGGGTAATGAGGTACACATAACATAGTGCCAAACAGTTGAGGAGCCGTGTGCTGGGAAACTCGCAAGCACGGTGAGAGTAGAAGAGGGTGGGGAAGCGATTCCTCACTCGACTTCATCGAATGTAGAATTTTGTAGGGGCGGGTAAGCGTGATAACCTAACCCATTTGACCTGAATATTGCGCACAAAACCTGCCCTCCTGTAACCTCCTGGTTAAGCAAACCCTACCCCAAATTATCAATAAAAGGTTATCGTCAAATTCAATAAGGGCAAATCTGACAACCTAATACCAATTAGGTAACCGCAAGGTTATCGACAGGGCGGGTTTTGTACCAAAGCTATCCTCAAATGCGTTAAGGGTGACCCATTACCCGCCCCTACAAGTTTACGGGATTTTATTCTAAA
>JAAHGR010000155.1:0-12443 GCA_010672425.1 Symploca sp. SIO2E6 | reverse complement strand
ACAACCTAATACCAATTAGGTAACCGCAAGGTTATCGACAGGGCGGGTTTTGTACCAAAGCTATCCTCAAATGCGTTAAGGGTGACCCATTACCCGCCCCTACAAGTTTACGGGATTTTATTCTAAATTCTACATTCTAAATTCTACATTCTACATTCTACAACCCGCCCTGCTGTAACCTCCCGGTTAAGTCAACCAATTCCTAAATTATCAATAAAAGATTATCGTCAAATTCAATAAGGACAAATCTAACAACCTAATACCAATTAGGTAACCGCAAGGTTATCGACAGGGCGGGTTTTGTACCAAAGCTATCCTCAAATGCGTTAAGGGTGACCCATTACCCGCCCCTACAAGTTTACGGGATTTTATTCTAAATTCTACATTCTAAATTCTACATTCTACATTCTACAACCCGCCCTGCTGTAACCTCCCGGTTAAGTCAACCAATTCCTAAATTATCAATAAAAGATTATCGTCAAATTCAATAAGGACAAATCTAACAACCTAATACCAATTAGGTAACCGCAAGGTTATCGACAGGGCGGGTTTTGTACCAAAGCTATCCTCAAATGCGTTAAGGGTGACTCATTACCCGCCCCTACAAGTTTACGGGATTTTATTCTAAATTCTAAATTCTAAATTCTAAATTCTAAATTCTACAACCCGCCCTGCTGTAACCTCCCGGTTGAGCCAACCAATTCCTAAATTATCAATACAAGATTATCGTCAAATTCAATAAGGGCAAATCTAACAACCTAATACCAATTAGGTAACCGCAAGGTTATCGACAGGGCGGGTTTTGTACCAAAGCTATCCTCAAATGCCTTAAGGGTGACCCATTACCCGCCCCTACAAGTTTACGGGATTTTATTCTAAATTCTACATTCTAAATTCTACATTCTAAATTCTACAACCCGCCCTGCTGTAACCTCCTGGTTAAGCAAACCCTACCCCAGGTGAGAGTGGAGGGTGTGGGAAGTTTGTTTGGATACTTAGCTAGGGCTTGCTGTAAATCAACTCTTAACTTATTACTTATTACTTATTACTTATTACTTAAGTTAAGGCAAGCCTCAATTAATTCTTCAATACCAGTTACAGGCACAATCGTAGTTCCTAACTGACAGGCGACATCTTCTACACTCAGATCATCTAAAAACTTAGTATCCCCATGCTTCAACATCACCGAAGGTAGCAGAATGCCATCTCCTAAGTCTCGCTGCTGTAAATTATCCAGCAAGTCTTGACCAGTTAACAAGCCAGTAACGGTTATTTCCTGTCCCCAGTAATTACTACGTATAGCTGCCAGATTTACTACCAATCCTGCGACTGCATTGAGTTGCTGCACCAAAGGTTGAAAAGCTGTCTCCACGGCATTACCCACTACCCAAGTGAAGGTGCGGGGTATCTCCAAGTGGGTAGGTAGCATCCGAGTTGCAGTTTCTTGAAACTGTTTGAGGAACAAGCGAATCGAACCAACACCATTACCGATTTGTGGGTAGTCTTCGTAATGGGATTCTGGGGGTAACTCCTGCCGAGCGATCAAAAACCATTCATCAGCTAACCAGACACAGGTAGAATGATATTGAGAGCGAAATTGTTGCTGAAGGGACTTTACTTGCTCGATTACCTCTACTGCTTTGTCCTGACTTACCGCTATCAACTCATCTTCCGTTGGTCGAAACCGGGTTAATCCCACCGGCACTACTGCGATCGAAGCTACCGTTGGCACTTCACCAGAGTGGAATTGTGCCAAGTCTTGCAGAGTACGTGTTAAATGAACACCATCATTGATACCGGGACAAACGACAACTTGAGCATGGATTTGCAATCGTCGCTCCTGAAACCAGTTTAACTGCTCGATAATCTGTCCAGCACGCTGGTTTTTCAATAAGCGTCGGCGAATCTCCGGTTCCGTAGCGTGCACTGAGACATAAAGAGGAGAGAGTCGCATCTGTTCGATCCTCTCCCACTCTTTTTGGCTCAGATTGGTCAGGGTTAAGTAAGAACCATAGAGGAAACTAAGGCGGTAGTCATCATCCTTAAGGTAGAGGCTTTGCCGCTTGCCGGGGGGCTGTTGATCGATAAAGCAAAAAGGACAACGGTTATTGCACTGAATCAAGCCATCAAATAAGGCTGTCTCGAATTCTAACCCCAACTCATCATCGTAGTCTTTCTCAATTTCCACTGAGTGAATCTTACCTGCTGCATCCACAACCTCCAACTCCAGCAATTCCTCAGCACATAAAAACTGATAGTCGATGAGATCCCGAAGACGGATGCCGTTAATGGCAACAATTGCGTCTCCCGCTTCAAACCCCACCTCAGCAGCAATGGAGTCTGGGAGAACTTTGGTAATCAAAGCAGGACTAATAGAAGTTTTACTCATCTTTGGTTATCAGCAAGCAAGGCAACAGGGAGAGTGTGGGAGGAGTGGGAAGTGTGGAAAGTTTGTTTGGATACTTAGTATAAATCCCACACATATTCTTTACAAACAACAAACAACAAACAACAAACAACAAACGACAAACAACAAACGACAAATAACAAACAACAAATAACAAACAACAAACAATAAACAACTAACCGTTTGGTAGCAGATTCCTGGAAATCGCTATTAAGATTGCCACCCCAAAGGCGATACGATACCAGACAAAGACCCAGGTATTGCGATTTTTGAGGTAGTCAATTAGCCAAGCGATCGCTAAATAGGAAAACAAGGCTGAGGAAATTACTCCTACAATCAAGGGTACTAGTCCTGCATCCCCTAAGCCATCGGTTAATAAACCAGCTAACTCTACTAAGCCAGCCAAGGAAATAGCAGGGATACCCAGCAAAAAGGAAAACCGAGCCGCAGTAGACCTTTCCAAACCCATGAACAAACCAGCGGTGATGGTGGAACCGGAACGGGAAGCACCAGGCATCAGGGCAATTGCTTGAGCTAATCCCATTAGTATGCCATCTTGACGACCCAAATCCTCAAAACCACGCTGGCGGTTACCTAATTTTTCGGCCAGTCCTAGTAATAATCCCATAACGATCGAGGTACAGGCGATCGCGGCGGTACTTCTAATGGGAGAATTATCAAAGTCGGGAATAAAGACCTTAATCAACAGTCCCAAGAAGACAATAGGTATCGTACCCAAAATAATGCCCACTGCGATACGGAACTCTTGGGACTCGTAATCAGATTTCCGGACTGCTTGGAAGGCTCCTGTAATCACAGTGGTTAAATCTCCCCAAAAATACCATAGCACCGCTGCAATACTGCCCAACTGAATTACTGCGGTAAAGGCAACTCCTGGATCTCCCCAACCCAAGGCTACTGGTACCACTTTTAAATGAGCGGTACTGCTAATCGGCAGGAATTCCGTTAACCCCTGCACCAAACCCAAAACTATAGCCTGAAAAATATTGACTTGGGACGTTGTGGTAGTAGTAGACGCCAGTTGAGTTGGCAGACTAGTGCCGAGGACTTTTAAGGGGGAAACTAGGAAAGCACTGAGGAAACCAGTGCCAAAGAAGGCGAATAACTGACGTTTTGATACGACCATCCCTATTTTTATCTAACTAGATCAACTATATTCAAGTTAAAATCAGAATAGTTGTCATTCCTAACAACTAACCACTGACCACTAACCATACAACCATTATCTATGCGTCGTAGTTGGCCTCGCAAACCTGACCCGCAAGATCCAGAGTTTCGCCGAGCCGAAAACTGGATGAACTTCCTTGTCCATCTGTTTTTTTTTGCTGCCGTTAACTCCGGTATGTGGTTTGTCAGAACTATAGAGTATGCCGATTGGCACTGGGTCTATTGGGTAAGCGGTGTCTGGGGCACAATTTTGTTGCTACACTGGCTTTATGTTTATGCGATCGCAGATTATTCGCCGCAGTGATCTACCAGACACCGAGACACCGACACACCGAGACACGAAGTGGATTTAAAGTCCCCCTTATTAAGGGGGATTTAGGGGGATCTAAAGCAATTAAGCGATTATAACTAGCAACTTGGGTTAAAACCTAACACCTATAATGGCAAACACCAACACCACACAAGCAATAGAAGACCTCGCTGCTGAAATTGGCGAAAACATTTACATTGATGTCGCTAAGTGGCATCTCTACTTGAGAGAAGCTCATCTACATACCAGTTTGGCAGAACAAATCTACCCACTGCTCACCGCTAATTCCTTGGAAGAAGACCAGGTATTGCAAATTCTCCAAAATATACCTGTCAAAATCGGTGGTAGGCGAGAAATTCCCCTAGCTGATTTGTTGCCGGTGCAATGTCAGATGAACCTGATGGATTTGCTCGAGGAATTTCAGCGTAATCTTTAAAAGGCTCCAAAATAGCTTAGTAATTTAGAAAAAACCACAAAGGCACAAAGAGCACAAAGAAAAAAGGACTCTATTATTGGTATAATTCCTGGAAAAGGAGACTAAACTTTTGCCTGTCACTGTCAATCTCCAACCACTACTTGAGCTAACTGATGATCAGTTTGAGCAGATTTGTCACAAAAACCGTGACCTTAAATTTGAACGCACTGCTAAGAGAAGTCTGGTTGTTATGTCCTTAACAGGTGGTGATACCGGTGAGCGTAACGCTGAACTAAATGGCCAACTTTGGTTATGGAATCGCCAGACTCGCTTAGGCCATTTGTACGACTCCTCTACAGGATTTCGTTTACCCAATGGTGCGATTCGCTCCCCTGATGCGGCTTGGGTGAGTCAAGCACGTTGGGAGACTCTAACACCTGAGCAACGCCAAAAGTGGGTGTCACTTTGTCCTGATTTTGTGGTGGAGTTAAAGTCACCCTCGGATGATATTGAGGATTTGCGGTCGAAAATGCAGGAGTATCTCGATAATGGGTTAAAGTTAGGCTGGTTAATTGACCCCAAAACTGGGACAGTGGAGGTTTATCGAGCTGATCAACCTGTTGAATCTTTAAGTAATCCAACGGAGATTGCCGGGGAGGAGATCATGCCGGGTTTGGTGTTGAGTTTGGCTGGAATCTTGGAGAGATTTTAGATTTTCGAGGAATCTTAGAATGACTTAATCCCAATCTCCGCGTCCCCTGTTTTTGTAAAGAATTGAGAATTGAGAATTGAGAATAAAATGCCGTAAATTTGTAGGGGCGGGTTTAGGGTCACCCTTATCGTATTTGACGATAACCTTGATACAAAACCCGCCCAAGCGATAACCTGGGAAATGTAGAATGGGTGAATTGGGAATTAGCGATCGCTTTTCTTTTAAGCCACAAAAAAACGCACCCAAATCAATATCGAACCTACTAATCAGCTCCACGCTTCACCCAACCTACAGAGGATGCGATCGCACTTATGGTAAAATTCCTTAGTCCACAAACCGTGGAGAAGAGATTAAAGAATTAAAGAATTGAAGAATTGAAGAATTGAAGAATAAAACTGTATCTCCCCGTCCCCGTGTCAGTTTATAGGTCTAGGTGCTAGAATAATACAAGCATAGTCGGGGAATTAGCTCAGTTGGTAGAGCGCTGCGATCGCACCGCAGAGGTCAGGGGTTCAAGTCCCCCATTCTCCATAATCTCCTAAATAAAAAGGTTGAACTTAGCTCCGAGCATAGTCATCTTAACTCCGAGCATAGTTACCTTAGCTCCGAGCATAGTCATCTTAACTCCGAGCATAGTTATACCAAATCCGCTTTTAAAAGCACAATATCACAATTTGCCTAAGCCTTTGACAGAAGCGGATTTAGTCGATATGGTTAATCAGTCTATGTAAACCGGATTTGGTATTACTTTAACTCCGAGCATAGTCACCTTAACTCCGAGCATAAACAGGCATATATTACATCTAATGCCAAATCCGGTCAATTATCCCCGTTTTGAGCAAACTGCGAAATCCTGTAGAGACGTTGCATGCAACGTCTCTACAGGGTGGGACATAAAGAGGGTATCTATACCGGATTTGGTATAACCAAAAAACTATTAACAATGTTGCTGGAATTAACTCATGAGCAGGTTTAGCTATCAGCCTTCAGCCAAAAAGCTGATAGCTGATATCAAAAATCTAAAAATTCTTCTATAACTAGAGTTCTATCATCTTCAGATAGATTGTAAAATATCTTTCTCAGTAACTCTGGTGAACCATTGCGGTTAAACCAATCATCCCTCGGATTATCTTGTATTCCCAAAAAATATTGTAAACGTTCCTCGATCGCGTTTTTGTCTGACTTATCTAACTGTCCTATACGTTTAAGCCAATTATGATTACCATCCTTAAGGCAATTAGCATCAACAGTATAGATCTGATGAACATAAGCATAAGCTTGGGCAGCAAGACTATTTCTACTTGTGGGGTTGATGGGATAAACTGTTGGTAAGCCTTTAGAGGTTTCTTTGGCACTCAAGGGAATGAGGGTAAATGTTTGGATGTAGCCAGAGTGAGCTTGAAATTGATTACTTGTCCAAGTAATGTGAGGATGACTTCCCCTCAAGATTCGACTAGGATTAATTTTTAAAGTACAATCATTATGGTTACACTCTAGAAATTCACCTGGTTCTGGCAAATCATAAATATCAACATGACCTACCCTACAGCATAAAGAGACACGATGAGGATTAATTTGGTAAATCCACCCTTGCCGAGGTTTTTGTCCAGCCACCTTATAGTCCTAACTCACTCACTAATTTTTCTCTTTCTGCAATTAAGTTTAGCTTGACTTTGGCTTCCGGTTGATTGTTTTCTTTAACTTTAAGCATGGGAGCAGTATTATGGACATATTCCCCTAACTGCTGCAATTTTGCTGAACCAGTCCCAGCCCATTCCCTTCTAATATTATCCAGCATCAGCTCTAGTCCTAAGGGTATCCCGATATCCTCCGTTGTATTTGCGGCAACACCTAGTTTAATGAAAGTTGTATTTTCTTGCAATTCCTGAGCAATTTCTTGGCCATCCATTTGCTTGAGAGCGGTATCTATATCTTCATGCCAAGGGCCATAATGATAGTAGTACCAGTCTAGCTCGGTAAGTTGCTTTTCTGTCCATTTTACAGCATAAAGGTCTGCTAAATACAAAAACTTAATCAGCTGGGTTTTTGTGATATGTCCCTTAGTTTGGTAGACAAAATATTTAATAAGCTGTTTTAACATGGTTTCCTTATAATTCATGCCTAGAGCACCGATTCAGAAACCGGGTTTCTTTGGGTAAAATTCTGATATGAGAGTTGTTGTCCCCACGAGAAACCCGGTTTCTAGGATTACTGAATCGAGGTTCTAGTTTATAGTTCATTTGTACGAATCACAATGTATGGTTCCTCGACTAGTCTAAAAATCGTGATTAATCTTCACTTAGTGTACAGGAGAAATGAATGAGTGCCAAAGTTTCCGTCTATATTGCTACCAGTTTGGACGGGTTTATCGCGAGGAAAGACGGCAAACTTGATTGGTTGAACGATGCTAATGCTACTGTGCCGGAAGGTGAAGATTGTGGCTACAATGCATTTATGGATTCGGTGGATGTAGTGATCATGGGTCGAAAGACCTATGAGCAAGTGTTGTCCTTCGGTGAATGGCCTTACGGAAAAACTCCTGTTGTTGTGCTCAGTCGTAATCCCATCAAATTTCCAGCCGCTTTGCCGAATACTGTTACCCATTCATCAGAAAAGCCGCTTGTGCTGTATAATCGGTTATCTGAAGAAGGAGCTAAGCACCTTTACGTTGACGGCGGAGTCACAATTCAACGTTTCCTCAAAGAGGGTCTAATTGATGAACTCACGATTACGGTGATCCCAATCATCCTTGGCGAAGGAATACCTCTGTTTACTTCGTTAGAGAGAGATGTCTTGCTGAGTCACATTGATACCAAAACTTTTGATTTTGGATTTGTGCAAATCAGGTATTCTGTTATTGAATACTTCAACAATAACTCCGGAGGTTTCCGGAGGTGCAACTCCTCCATCTGTTAGGCTAACTTCTGCGACTAAATTGACGGCATCAAATAACTAAAATTTACTCATTGCTGACATGAATAAATTAATCTCAACTTAAAACTAAGGGAGGTCTAGTTTTCGTCTCAACAATTTCACCTGATACTATTTCTGGTTCAGCTGTTGACGATAAGTTTTCAGAAGAGGAGTCGCTATAAAAATCGACAATTTGTTCTAAATTGTCAACAGATTCCTGAAGTGCTTCTACAGGAAGTCGGCTAATTTTAAGAAGCAAGAGCAAACATTTCACAAAATTAGCAGACCCTGTGTAATTTTCAGGAAGTTTCATTAGCGATCGCATTGTTTAACCTAAATCCATCATAACCTGACTGGAACTCTTTTTCAAAACCCCAGCTAAGTAAACCCTAAACTTATACTATACACCATGTATCCTGCCGCAAAGCGGGGATGGGCAACCTCGCCCTACAACTCAGGCACTGCGAGTCTGATATATCGGAATAATGTATTTTGTGTAGTCCTCTAACGCTGCTGTGCCATATCCCGGATTAAAGACAACCGATTGCTGAGGTAGTCACTCAAGATATGAACTTCTTCAGAATTGAGGGCTTGTTGATGTGCTAGTTGCTTCAATAGCCAGTCCACTAAGCTGGTATCATCAAGCTTCAGTAGAAAGTTGGCTTGAGTTTTTTCGATTAAAGACCATAACTGACGCAGCATTGTAGGAGTCATCATAGAATATATCCTCTTTTGGTAAAGATTGTTACAGAAGAACTACTCAAAGCTACTCACTTGGTGTAGGTTCTTCTGAACAAGTCTGGTGCTCAGGGGAGGTAACAGCTCATCTGGCATGATGGTGAAGAATTTCCTGGTTCCTCATATAATACCTGATTTGGCTTAAGATTTACTTAATATTTGCTGGATTTTTCTTACGATAACCCAGATCTTGGTATGCCTGAGGGGGGATGATACAAGAAGATACAATAGTTAGCAGCAGCTTAACAAACTGAACAAGGCCAAGTAGATCGGCAAGATTAAAGTTAACTGGTGAAGGTCATCATTAGTCATTGGTCATTGGTAAGGGTTTGAGCCGTATTTACGTTTTGTAACATCGTTGCTGTTTATTTCCACCTACCTACTTAAAAGCCGCCCCACGGGCGGCGAGGCATCTGCTATGAATGGAAGAAACAAAGCCTTTTCTTCTTTCCTTCTACCTTCAAATCCTCTTCCTTTCTGCCTTGGAGCCTTGGAGCCCTCTGCCTTGTTTCTTGAAAGACTAGCAAGATGAGCCCACTGTAAGTTCAAGCTGGGGTCAAAATTCTTCATAATGATCTGCAAGCGATTGCCTACGGCACCAGCGAAGCTGTGCGCCTGTGATTGCAGTACCTATTGAAGATGCATGATGGACAACTTTCCCCTAGACTCCCAGCCTAATGAGCAACAGATGACATCAATTTCCTCTGTGGTAACCCCCTTTGATTGTACTATGATGCAGCGGTGCATTGAACTAGCTAGCCAAGCTCGAGGATGCACTACTCCTAATCCCCTAGTTGGTGCTGTCATTGTTCAAGATGGGAATATTGTCGGGGAAGGGTTTCATCCAGCTGCCGGTAAACCCCATGCAGAAGTTTTTGCTCTGCGGGAGGCTGGGGAACACTCAAAAGGAGCGACAATTTATGTTAATCTAGAACCTTGCAATCACTACGGCAGAACACCCCCCTGTTCAGAAGCTTTAGTCAAGGCTGGAGTCGCGAAGGTAGTAGTGGGTATGGTTGACCCCAATCCCAAGGTATCGGGAGGTGGGATTAATCGCTTGAGAGCAGCGGGTATTGAAGTAGTGGTGGGGGTGGAAGAGGCAGCTTGCCGCCAGCTTAATGAAGCTTTTATTCATCGTATTCTCTACCAACGTCCTTTGGGAATTTTGAAGTATGCCATGACCCTTGATGGTAAAATTGCTGCTACGAGTGGTCATAGTAAATGGGTAACCTCTCAAGAGTCACGAACTTATGTCCATCAATTGCGGTCTACTTGCGATGCAGTGATTGTGGGTAGTAATACCGTATTAACTGATAACCCTTACTTAACTAGTCACAATCCCCACCTCCCTAATCCCTTGCGAGTAGTCATGAGTCGTACCCTCAATCTACCGCTGAATGCCCATCTGTGGGAGACAAACCAAGCGCCTACTTTAGTATTAACGGAAGCAGGAGCCAATCCGGATTTAAAGCAATGGCTCCAGAAAAAGGGAGTAGAGGTGGTTGAGTTGACGCTTCTGACACCGAGTCAGGTAATGGCTTATTTATACGAGCGACAACTTTCGAGTGTCTTATGGGAATGCGGAGGTACATTGGCAGCCAGCGCTATCACCGATGGCACAGTGCAGAAAGTCCTAGCCTTCATTGCTCCGAAAATTATCGGCGGCAAATTTGCTCCTTCTCCAGTAGGAGATTTGGGGTTAGCAACCATGACAGATGCGCTCAACTTAGAAAGGGTAACTTGGCGTCAGCTAGGGTCAGATTATCTAGTGGAGGGTTATTTGCCTGTTAGGACTTAGTTGTTAGTTATTGGTTTTTTTCACCAATCAACCATAACACATCACAAAATCAAACAAATGCTCGAAGTAGTGGTTTGGAGCCTGTTAGTCGGCAATCTGGGTTGGCAGGCAGTAGTTGCAAGTAGATGGCTGCGCTGGCAGCAGGTGATTAGTAATCAGCAAGAGCAGGAGGAGGAAGAAATTTTGACCCGTTTCGAGTCAAGGGAAGATTCAGCATCGACAAAGCGGCCAACACCTGGTAGATTTAGATCGTCATCTAGTTCCCATGATGAATCTACAGACCAAGAGCTAGTTGGCTGGGAATTCAAAATTGTACGGGCAAGTCGTGATCTATTTCACGACCCGGCTACATTTCGGCGGTTGTGCGAAGAAGAGGCAAGCACAGGTTGGATCCTGCTAGAAAAACTTGATGACCGGCGGGTAAGATTTAAGCGATTGATTGCCCTGAGGGATTTCATGGATGGCCAACAGCCAAACCATGATTCCTATCGCACCCATTATGGTAACACACTCACGCCCCTACATTTGGCAGGAGCGATCGCGGCACTGTTAGTAGTTGTATTACCTCTATATTTAGGCTATAGTTTGATCTCGACAAGGCTGGAACAACCACAGCCAAATGTACCAGAATCTACTTATGAGGAATTTCCACCCCAGGATTTTCCAGAAGTAGAGTGAGATGAGGAGATGGGGGGACGCGGAGACGCGGGGACGCGGAGATGGGGAGGACAAGGAGGACAAGGAGACAAGGAGACAAGGAGGACAAGGAGGATATTGGCAATTCCCAATTCCCAATTCCCAATTCCCAATTCCCAATTCCCAATTCCCAATTCCCAATTCCCAATTCCCAATTCCCAATTCCCAATTCCCAATTCCCAATTCCCAATTCCCCATGTTAATCGGCAAAATCATCGCTGCTGCAATACTGTTTCTGGCTCTGGCTCCCCAAGATAAGCTCATTGCTCAAGAGGAGGAACTAGAACCACCTAAGGTGTTTCTACTGGATACCAAGTGTGTTAACACTGGTAAAGGTAATTGGGATGAGCGTACTGAAGATGTTTCTGTAGGTAGAGCAGTTTACACTTCCCGGTTCTATATGGGAGCTGGTAATAGCTTTGCTTCATTAACCTGTAGAGTACAGCCTGATGATCTGTTGGTGGACTATCAGGTATTCCAACTAGCCTTTGGTATGCGGGATAATGACCGAGGTAGTCCACAGGTTAAGGTTAATCTCTATATAAATGGGGAAAAAGCTGAGGATCATTCTTGGATAGTGTCTCCAGGAAGAGGAGTATCTGTGTTTATTCCCCTCTTTAATACCGAAAACATTTCCCTAGAAACTATTTGTCCGCAACAATCACAACGATATTGTGATCGGGTTTATTTCTGGAAAGCTTCATTGGAGATCGCTTTACCGCCTCCAGAAGAGGAAAATTAGTAGCAGTTGTAAGTAGTAAGTAGGTTGGGTGCAGCGGTAGCGTAACCCAACACGCCCATTACACTCTCGTTGAGTTTCACTAGGGTACAAATTTATCACAATTGCTTACGGTTATTTATACAGTCGCTCCCCATATAAATGAAAAGTAAAACTTTTTGCTCGCTGGAGGTTAAACGCGAGCAAGATGCTCGCTTTATTAGAACACCAATTCAGTATTCCTAGAAACCGGGTTTCTGGCAAAAATAACAACTCTCATATTAGCATTTCTCCCAAAGAAACCCGGTTTCTGAATCGCTGTTCTAGAAAGTAGTTGCCTAGGCTATAGGCAAATCCACCCTTGAGTAGCTGACGGGGTGACAACTATAGCTACAACCTCTGTTTAGTAATGATTGCAGCTTCCTAGCAATTGAAACAAATAGAGGCGATGAGGGCTGAAGAGACCCAAGCGTCTCAACGATTTTATAGGCTTTGGGGAGGCTTCATCGGTTAGAAAAACCCGCTCATGAGAAAAATACGCCTATTTT
>JAAHGR010000154.1 GCA_010672425.1 Symploca sp. SIO2E6 | reverse complement strand
CTACCCAATATGGTTTAAAATTCATTGAAACTGAAGAATCTTACACTTCCCAAGCCTCTTTTTTAGACCAGGATGTTCTGCCTAAATTTGGTGAAAAACCCAACGAGTGGAAACCGTCAGGAAAAAGAGGGAAAAAAGGAGATGGATTAGGACGGGGACAATATCAAACAGAAGAAGGAGCAAAAATTAACAGTGACTGCAACGGTGCAGCCAATATTTTAAGAAAGGTAAGCTCACAGCTAAAGTTATCTTTAGTCAAGGTGCGTAGGGCAGTTTTGAGTCTGCCAAAGCGATATGATTTAACAAATTTATCTTGCGTCATATCGTAAGCAAAGTGAGGAGCGCGGTTAAAACTTCCCTCTGAACAACCGCTTAGAATCCCCGTCTTTTTAAAGCGGGGAGAACTCAAATCTCTTGCTTTACCTGTCGTCACGATTGGAGATAGCGATCGCGTTCTCAACGATCCCAATTATCGCAATCGCTGTGTCGATCGGCTCATTGAAATTGCGTTCGATCTGGAAGACTATCGAGGTTCAATGAGGCTTTTCATTCCTTGAATTGCACCCACTCTCTCACAGCTTTGCGTAACTGGCAAGATGCCAGTTCCACAATAGATATGTTGAGTTGAGCTGGGGGGATGGGAAGATGGGGAGATGCGGAGTGCGATAGCGCAAGTGCTGCTGCAGTGCGATTCGTTTCCAAATATACAACCTATCGTAGGGGCGGGTTCACCGGAAACTTGGCCTTTCAACGATAATTGGGCTAAACCCGCCCCGGCTACCGGTACACCTATGGTACGTACAACCGGGGCGGGTTTAGTTCATTGGCTTGTCAGTATCTTTAATGGTTGGTGAACCCGCCCCTACAGACAATTCCCAATTCCCAATTCTCCAACAACAAACAACAAATAACAAACAACAAACAACAATTCTCAATTATTAACATCACCCAATCGTGAAGTAATAAACCGATCCATCCAAGTTTCCAAATAAACTCGATTTGCCTCTTGTTCCTCTGGATCCGTAGTATCCAAGGGATGAGGCGCTAAACCGACAATTGCAGCGGTAGTCACGCAAAACATTGACTTTTGGAAAGTTTGGCAAATACGCACCCGTACATCATCTTCTCCCCGACGCGATCGCTGATACACTTCTTGAAGATAATCCGGCAGAAAGTGAAGCATATCCTGCATTAGTAGGGTTGGTGGAATTCCAGCACCGCCGATTGGCAAGGGGTCAGCGTACAGCGCCCCATAAGCAAATCTGCCCTGTTCATAGGGAATCTGATAGGCTTGAGCATTGTAGGAAACTGTACCAAGGAAAGGTGTTCCTCGGAAGAAAACTGCTTCTACATAGGGTACCCCGGTGTCCATTAGGAAAGTCAAGCCAACAGATTCGGGAATAATGTCATACCTCTGATTGCCAATCTGGGGTGCATAGGTAATCGGTTTGCTAGCGTCTGCAACTAAACCATTCAAGATATGCTCTACTACTTGAGGAATCGAGGTAATTTTCCCTTGGTTATAATTATCAGACAGGCTCATGAAGATATCACTCATCACTCGCCAGAATTGCCCTAGTCCACTGTAATAAGCCATTTGTCGTACTTGTTCCGGCAAAAACTCAGGAAAGAGTTTGTCGAGTCCCCCCATTAGAGGATTGCCTCGAAACTTTGCCTTAACTGCTGCAGCACATCTCTCTTTAAATTCTGGTGTATCTAGATAGGCATCCAAACCACCTCCACCATGCCAAAGCATAGCTTTCATACAGTATTCCGCATACTCAAAATTAATGCGGTCATGCCACCAGTGACGCAGTAACCCATTTAAGGAGACTTCCCCATTGAAATATTTAAAGAAGGGGAAGAATACTAAGAATTGATGGTCAGCAATATAAATCAAATTGCGGGAGTAGGCATCAAGCACCACACCATAGCTATGGAGAATACCCACAACTTCCAAAACATTTTCTGGTGAATCTGGCAACAAAGCATCACCAGCTTGCAGCCGCTCAATGTATGTTTCTAGGGGATGATTCTGGGACTTGTTTTTACTTGCTAGCATTGTTGTTGGTTGTTGGTTGTTTGTTGTTTGTCGTTTGTCGTTTGTCGTTTGTTGTTGGTTGTTTGTCGTTTGTCGTTTGTTGTTTGGGAATTTCTTTCTTGTCTCCCTTGTCTCCCTTATCTCTTCATCCCCCCATCTCCCCATCTCCCCATCTCCCTAACCGGAAGACTGCTCAATCACCATTGTTGCTGTTGTTGTTTCACTTAGATTCACTAGCCATCCTGGCTGTAGTCCTAGGATAACGATGAAAATGGCTAAGACAATGGCTGGGAGGCGCTCACTCCAGTTTGCTGGGGGCAAATTTTTCACTAATGCAGACAAACGACCAAAGAAGGCTTTCTCCATTAAAATCAAGTAGTAAACAGCGGTTAAGCCAGTACCGATCATACAGAGGATAGTTTGCACAGGGAAGATAGAGAAACTACCCCTGAAGACTAAGAATTCGGAGATGAATCCTACCATTCCAGGTATTCCTGCACTTGCCATTACTCCTACTACCATCAAGCTACCAGTTAGTGGCAAGCCTCTTTCCCAGTTGAAAAGACCCTCAAGGACATCCAAATCCCGTGAGCCGGTCTTTTTATAAACAATACCTACTAGTAAAAACAATAGTCCAGAGATCAGACCATGACTCACCATCTGAAGAACCGCTGCAACTAAGGCAATCGGTGTAGCGGCAGCAGCAGCTAGTAGAATATAGCCCATGTGAGCTACGGAACTAAAAGCTACCATTTTTTTCATGTCTCGTTGAGCGATCGCATTGAAAGCGCCGTATAGTGAACTTACCGCTGCCCAAATTGCTAGTGCTGGAGCTAGCATAGCCCAACTATCAGGAAATAATCCTAAGCCAAATCTTAATAAACCATAGGTACCCAATTTCAGCAAGACCCCTGCTAACAGCACAGAAATCGGGGTTGAGGCTTCAACGTGGGCATCCGGCAACCAGGTGTGGAAGGGTACTAAGGGAATTTTAATACCAAAACCAATTAAAATTGCTCCTAGGAGCAGCAATTGTTGACCTAAGGGTAGTAAAGAGGCCAGTTGTTGGGTTTCTAGGTAGGCAAAGCTAGATGCTCCACTCAAAAATCCTATACCGAGGAATGCCGCTAAAATTAGTGCTCCAGAAACTGCTGTATATAGGAGAAACTTGGTTGCTGCATAGCCTCGCCGTTTGCCTCCCCAAATGGCAATCAACAAATATAAGGGAATCAGTTCTAGTTCATAGAAGATGAAAAACAGTAGCAAATCTTGAGCCAGGAAGGCACCGGCAACCGCCGCATTCAGTAACAGAATTAAGGCATAGTATAACCGAGGACGGGGTAGGTTTTCATCACTGCTGTGGATAGCAATTGCTGTGAGCAAACCATTTAACACCAATAATGGTACAGACAGACCGTCCACTCCTAGACTGTAGGTTAAACCTAAAGCATCAATCCAGGGGAAATACTCACTGTACTGCATTCCTCCCGCAGTCGGGTTAAATCCGAACAGTAAGACAATTGACCAGATAAAAGCAACCAGTGCAGTTGCCAAGGCCACTTGACGGGCAACCTTGGGTGTGACAGTTCCTGGCAAAAATGCTACCAGCGTAGCAGTTAATATTGGTACCAAAATTAAGGCACTTAGCATGATTTGTTGTTTGTTGTTTGTTGTTTGTTGTTTGTTGTTTGTTGTTTGTTGTTTGTTGTTTGTTGTTTGTTGTTTGTTGTTTGTAGGTTGTTGTTTGTTGTTTGTTGGTTGTTGTTTGTAGGTTGTTGTTTGTTGTTTGTTGTTTGTTGTTTGTTGTTTGTTGTTTGTTGTTTGTAGGTAGGGGTCAAATCCTTACCAATGACCAATGACAATGACCAGTCACCAATGACCAATAACCAATAACCAATAACTATTTACCTGTCAGTAATGACCATTGCTCCAAAGACCATTGACTCAATGGCCACTGATTCAATGGCCAAGTCATCAGCAGAGTGAATAGGCTGACTCCTACAAGGATGGTGAGTAGGTAAAACTGAGACTTACCGGAAGCGCTGTACCTTAAACTCTGACCACTAAAAACTGTTACCAAACCAGTGAGATTGACTAAGCCATCAACTAGATAACGGTCAATCCAAGCACTAATCTGAGCCAACAGGCTAACGGCAAATACTACTGTTAAGCGGTAAAGTCGATCTACGTAAAAGTCGTAGGCCAGTAAGTCCTGTATAAATCTTACCGGGAGTAAAATCGACCGTGAGCCGGTTCTGGACAGATCAATGAGAGTACCGACGACGCAACCGACTACACCGGATAAGATTAACAGCACTTCCGCTAAGAGGTTATTGAGGTAGGCATACTGAAATGGAGATAACAACCCAAGTTGCTTCATCAACAGTGGCATGATTAGCACTACCACAGTTAAAGCAACCATTGGTAATGCCATTGCCCAAAGTACTTCCGGTGCCCTCCTGGTTTTTGGCTGGGTACTTCCTAAGAAAACTAGGCGAAACACGCGGGTTAAACCAAAAGCCGTGAGACCATTAACTAACAAAAAGGTGGCCACTAGCCAGGGGTGACTCACCCAAAAAGCTTTAATGCCTTCACCCATTGCCCAAAAGCTTCCCAAAGGTAGCATGGCAACTGCACCAGCAGCACCCACCACAAAGGCAGTAGTAGTAGCGGGCATTCGAGACCACAAACCACCCATTTCGGTGAGGTCTTGACTATTCGTATTTAAAATGACGGAGCCGATGCTCATAAACAGTAGTGCTTTGGCAACTGCATGGGTTAGGAGTAGGATAGCAGCAATATCAGCTCGTCCAACCCCAATGGCAATAAATACCAGACCCAGAAAAGCACTGGTAGAATGGGATAGGGCTCGCTTAATATCAATTTGAGCGATCGCAACTAAAGAGGCTCCCACTGCGGTTACTGTGCCGATGATCGTTAAGGCAGTTAAAGTTGCTGGAGACATAGCTAGAACCGGCAGTAGTTTTATCAATACATAAGTACCAATACCTACTACCAAAGAATTCCGTAATACTGAAGCTGGGTTGGGGCCCTCCATCGCTTCATCTAACCACAAATGCAGGGGAAATTGGGCACATTTACCAATCGGACCAGCAATTAAGGTAAAACCCAATAAATTGGCTTGCCAAGGGGGTAAATCAGCATTAGCAGCCCACTCATACAAGTCGGGAAAGCGCAAGCTGCCTGCTAGGGTTGCTAAGGCGACAACTCCGATCAACAGTAGAATGTCTCCTACCCGCTTGGTTAAAAAAGCATCCCGCGCCGCTGTCACTACCAAAGGCTGAGCATACCAAAAACCCACAATCAGATAGGTGGAGAGGGTGAGCATCTCCAGTAGAGCATAGGTAAGGAAGAGGGAATCGCTCAAGGCAATACCAACCATTGCTCCTTCAAAAAATCCCAATAGGGCAAAGAAGCGAGCCAATGCCCAATCCTTTTCCATGTATCCCAGAGCAAAAAGTTGGGCTAGCAGGCTTAAACTCGTAACAGCTTCTACAGTTCCAGCGCTACCAGATGAAATATTCAGGGACAAATATAAATCTAAATCCGCAACCTCGAGCCATCGAAATGCTAACTCTTGTGCTGGTTGATGCCATGCCCGGTAAACAATAAACCAACCGTGCAAAGATGCCACAATGGTCATCAATAAGTTAAAGTAAGCAGCTGGTCTTGGACCAGTGCGACGAATCAACCCTGTCGCCCAAGGTAGGGTTAATATGGCACCTAATAAACCATAACAAGGCAGCAACCAAACATTTTGAGTAAGAAACTCACTCATTATTCATTGACCTCACTAGTTCTTATAGTCACTTAAAATTTGTTTATTACAACTCCCTCAATAGTTCTCTCATTGCTTATTAGTACCTCAGCTATCAGCTTTTTGGCTGATAGCTCAGGTGCTAAAAGCTAAAAAGCTAATCTTGGAATTTTTCCTTACCCAAACAGCACCTATTCAGAATTGTGCTGTGATCGCAAGGAACCTTGATACCACTAATCAGAGTTACTTATAACATTAAAGTCAAGGGTATCAGACTCAATCTTGTTAGTTACACGATCAACGAGATTACCAGAAAACTTCGCAGTTTCCTGGCCAGCAGCACAGTCTAATTTATAGGAAAATTATAAAAACATTATAAAACATAAAGTGACCATTCTCCAAAATGGTGAATTTTCGTTAAATACTATGGAGAACCAGCCGTCATTATTAATTTTTGTTAAGTTTCTCATTAATAAGTATTATGACAATTTATATTGTCAAATACACCAAGCTTCTCTATGCTTAATTTGACTGTCAATTTTAGACAAGATTTCTCAAGCTAAAAACTGGGGATCTTTGTCCAGTTTTTGCTGAGTATAGATTTGTTGTAGTTGTATCTGACTAATCCACCCTAGGAGAACAATAGTAATGTCAATTGCCGTAGGAATGTTAGAAACACTAGGCTTTCCCGCTGTCGTCGAAGCGGCAGATTCTATGGTGAAAGCTGCTCGTGTTACCCTTGTGGGCTACGAAAAAATCGGTAGTGGTCGTGTTACCGTCATTGTTCGAGGGGATGTCTCCGAGGTACAAGCTTCCATAGCCGCTGGGATTGAGAGTGCTAAGCGGGTGTCGGGAGGAGAGGTACTATCTCACCATATTATTGCTCGTCCCCATGAAAACCTGGAGTATGTACTACCAATTCGTTATACCGAAGCTGTTGAGCAATTTCGTTCTTATTAGCCAGCATAACTTTTAATTGAGTCCAGTTGCCCTGTAGGACAACTCCCATAGCAAGACTTTTTTTTAAACCTTGGAGTAACACTAATGTCAATTGCCGTAGGAATGTTAGAAACACTAGGCTTTCCCGCTGTCGTTGAAGCGGCAGACGCGATGGTGAAAGCCGCTCGTGTTACCCTCGTAGGTTATGAAAAAATTGGTACTGGTCGTGTGACGGTCATCGTTCGAGGGGATGTCTCAGAGGTACAAGCCTCAGTTGCAGCAGGGAGAGATGGTGTGAAGCGAGTGGATGGAGGTAGGGTACTATCCCACCACATTATTGCTCGTCCTCACGAAAACCTAGAATACGTTTTGCCGATTCGTTACACCGAAAGTGTGGAGCAGTTTCGCGAGAGCACGACTGGGATCAGCACGACTAATCGACCTTAGAACCATACAATGCAAATTGCTAAAGTTCGTGGCACAGTTGTCAGTTCTTACAAAGAACCGAGTCTCAGAGGGGTTAAATTTCTCCTGGTGCAATTCCTTGATGAGGAAGGACAACTATTACCCAAGTATGAAGTGGCAGGAGATATTGTTGGTGCAGGTGTAGATGAGTGGGTGTTGGTGAGCCTTGGCAGTGCTGCTCGTCAAGTAGGTGAAACTGATAAGCGTCCCCTTGATGCCATGGTAGTGGGCATTATCGACACAGTGAGTGTAGGTAATCATCTACTCTACAGCAAGAAAGAGCAAAATCGTTAGTGAGGAGGGGAATTGGGAATTGGGAATTGGGAATTGGGAATTGGGAATTGGGAATTGGGAATTGGCAATACACCTAAGACCTACCACCTACCACCTAAGACCTACCACCTAACACCTAAGACCTAAGACCTAACACCTAACACCTAACACCTAAAAAAGATAGGAGTCAAGACATTTATGGCAGTCCAAAGCTACGCGGCCCCCCCAACACCTTGGTCTAAGAGTTTAGCCGAACCCCAAATTGATGAAACTGCCTATGTGCATTCTTTTTCTAACATTATTGGGGATGTCAGGATCAAGGAAAATGTCTTGATTGCTCCCGGCACTTCCATTAGAGCCGACGAAGGGGGAGCGTTTTACATTGGTGCTGGCACCAACATTCAAGATGGTGTGGTAATTCATGGTCTCGAAGAAGGTAGAGTAGTTGGGGATGACCAGGAAAATTACTCGGTCTGGATTGGGAATAATGCTTCGATAACTCACATGAGTCTGATTCACGGTCCGGCTTATATTGGGGATGATTGCTTTATTGGTTTTCGTTCCACAGTATTCAATGCTCGGATTGGTAAAGGCTGTATTGTGATGATGCACGCCTTAGTTCAGGATGTAGAAATTCCTCCCGGTAAATATGTACCTTCAGGAGCAATAATTACCAGTCAGCAGCAAGCTGATCGACTGCCAGATGTTGAAGACCAAGATATGCAGTTTGCTCATCACGTGGTAGCAGTTAATGAGGCATTGCGCTCAGGTTATCAATGCTTTGAGAATGATGCCTGTATCACTCCTATCAGAAATCAAATTGACCATAAGCCTGAGCTTAATGGCAACAGCGACAGAAGTCCTCTCAGTTCTCAAAATTCTTATAGTTCTATGTCTTCCAGTACACAATTAAGTTCAGATATTCAAACACAGGTTAGTCAACTGTTAGCTCAAGGTTACCGCATAGGAGCTGAGTATGCCGATGAGCGCCGTTTCCGCACCAGTTCCTGGAAAAGTGCTCCCTCGATTCACTCTGATCGTAAATCGGAAGTGATAGCTGCTTTGTCTGATTGTTTAGCAGAACATGAAGGTGAGTATGTACGGCTCATTGGGATCGATTCCAAAGCCAAGCGACGGATTCTCGAAGAAATTATCCAAAGACCCGGTGATCAAGCAGCAAAAACTACTAGTAGATCCCCAGTATCTCGCTCTAGCTACAGTAGTTCATCCTCTTCGAGCTATAGTTCTGCTCAGGCTTCCGGTACAGGGTTGAATCCTGAAGTAGCCGACAAGGTGCGTCAACTGTTAAGCCAAGGTTACCGCATCGGAGTTGAGTATGCTGATGAGCGCCGCTTCCGCACCAGTTCCTGGAAAAATGCTCCCTCGATTCACTCGGAAAGAGAATCGGAAGTGATAGCTGCTTTGTCTGATTGTCTGGCGGAACACGAGGGTGAGTATGTACGGCTCATTGGGATCGATCCGAAGGCCAAACGGCGGATTCTCGAAGAAATTATCCAAAAACCCGGTGATAAGCCTCAAACTGGAACTAGCAGCAGTAACAATGGTGCGAAGAGCAGTAGTAGCTATAGGAGGGTAGAATCCTCAACTCCTACAAGAACACAATACTCTGATATCTCCTTAAGCCAGGAAACTGTTGAACAGGTGCGTCAGTTGTTGTCTCAAGGTTACAAAATTGGTACAGAACATGCTGACAAGCGTCGCTTCCGTACTAGTTCTTGGCAAACTTGTTCCCCTATTGCCTCCACTCGCGAGTCAGATGTTATTGAAGGCTTAGAAGATTGCATAGCTAGCCATAGTGATGAGTATGTACGCCTGATTGGCATTGATACCAAACAAAAGCGGCGTGTCTTGGAGACAATTATTCAAAAGCCTAGCTGAGTGTAGGGGCGAAGCATTTGGGCGACCAATTAGGCACATAAACCCAAATATATCAATCCAAATGCTTCGCCCAACTCCTTGAGGCTGAGACTGTTTCTTCAAAGACTTGGGCTTGTCATTGACTCAATTCTAAAATCTAAAATCTAAAATCTAAAATCCCACTCATGCATGTGCCTGCACTGCCGTTAACCAGCAACTCTCATATATATGTGGAAGGCGATGTGAGCATTAATCCTAGTGCTGTGATCGCACAAGGAGTCATTTTACAAGCTGCTCCTGACAGTAAAATTATCATTGCTGCTGGTGTATCTATCGGCATGGGTTCGATCCTTCATGCTCAGGGAGGTACTCTGGAAATTGAAGCCAGTGCCAATCTAGGAGCTGGTGTTTTGGTAGTTGGCAAGGGTAAAATTGGGAAAAGTTCCTGTATTGGTGCTCTGACAACGATTTGGAACCATTCCGTTGAACCCTGGCAAGTAGTGCCTGCCGCCTCTATACTTGGGTATAGAGGCCGTCAAATTGCTGAGGTTTCTGATAGCAAGGCATCACCATCCACTAGTCACTCTCCGGCTAATCTACCAGAGCAAATATCGGCTTCCACTACGACAACTGTTCAGGAATCTCTCAACGTTCAAATTACTTTCCCCTCAGAAGTCGCACCGGCGGAGAAAACTGACAAGGAATCTACAACTGAGAGCAATAGTGTTAGTCAAGCTGAACTAACCCCAGCCGAACCTTCTCAATCAAAAAGTAGTCCGGAAGTTTCCCCTGAGGTAGCATCACCTGCTACAGAAAATAGTAAACCTTTACCTGGGCAAGGTAGCCTAGATCAGCTTCTCAAAACTCTGTTCCCGTACAATCAGTAGGTATTAGGTGTTAGGTGTTAGGTGTTAGGTGGTAGGTGTTAGACCGAAATTTTCAATTTCCTATTCTCAATTCTCATGTCATTATCCATTGCTCATCTAGGACCACCAGGTACTTATACAGAAGCTGCCACCTTAGCCTACATTCATCATCTTGCCACAGAAAAAGATAGCGAATCTCTGTTATGTCCTTATCCCAGCATTGCTCAAACTTTGTATTCGGTAGCACAAGGACAAGCAGACTTAGCGGTTGTCCCAGTGGAAAATTCGATTGAAGGTAGTGTGGTGATTACCCTAGATTTGCTCTGGCAACTGGAGTCGCTACAAATTCAACAGAGTCTGATTTTGCCAATTAGACACACCTTAATATCTTACTCTTCCACTCTTGAAACTATTACCAAAGTTTATTCCCATCCCCAAGCTTTGGCACAATGTCAGCAATGGTTAGAAAAATTTCTCCCAGGAGTACAACTAATACCGACTAACTCCACAACAGAGGCATTACATTATCTAGATGAAAAGCATACAGTAGCTGCCATTGCTTCAGAACGAGCAGCCCAACTTTACCAGTTACCGATACTAGCATCTGCCATCAATGACTATCCTGACAACTGTACCCGATTTTTGGTTCTGGGGAAACAACCGGCTCCTGGTGGTAGTCATACTTCTTTGGCTTTCAGTACTCCTGCCAATGTACCTGGAGCCTTGCTTAAGCCGTTACAAGTGTTTGCTGAGCAGGGGATTAATCTGAGTCGTATTGAGTCTCGTCCTACAAAAAGATCCCTAGGTGAGTACCTTTTTTTCATTGATATCGAAGCTGATGCTTCTCAAGTAGCAGTAAAAACTGCTCTGGAGGAATTAGCCTCTTATACAGAAGTTCTCAAAATCTTTGGTAGTTATAGTGTGTTAACATTTTAGATTTTAGATTTTAGATTTTAGATTTTAGAAAAAATGGCGGCTCTTTTGGGATAGTTATGCTAGATTAGCATAAAATCAATTCTCAATTCCCAATTCCCAATTCCCAATGTTTTTCAGCGTTGTCATTCCTACTTATAATCGCCTGCCAATTCTGGAAAAATGCCTGAGAGCATTGGAAAAACAGCAACTTGGTAGCCATAGTGTGGTCACTGGCTATGAGGTTGTCTTGGTGGATGATGGCTCCACTGATGGTACTCTAGAATGGCTAGAGGCTCATCAGGAGGAATTTCCCCATGTGCGATCGCACTCTCAAGATCACTTAGGTCCAGCTACAGCTCGCAATTTGGGGGTGGAACAGGCTCAAGGGGAAATGATTATCTTTATTGATAGCGATTTAGTAGTTACCGACCATTTTCTTGATGCACATGCCCAGACATTAGTCAAGAAACAAAAGGAAATGGGAAGCGATCGCCTCTTTACCTACGGTTGGGTGATCAATACCAACAACTTTGATGATCCGACCAGCGAACCTTACAAGCTAACTGACTTTTCTGCTGCCTATTTTGCCACGGGAAACGTCGCGATCGCAAGGAAATGGCTTAAACAAGCAGGACTTTTCGACACCAGCTTTCAACTCTACGGCTGGGAAGACTTAGAACTTGGTGTTAGACTCAAAAAGTTGGGTTTGAAACTCATCAAATGTCCTGAAGCTGTCGGCTATCACTGGCATCCCCCCTTTAACCTCAACCAAATTCCGGCTCTGATTGACCGAGAAATTCAACGAGGACGCATGGGAGTTTTATTTTACCGCAAGCATCCTACTTGGGAAGTCAGGATGATGATTCAGATGAGTTGGCTGCACCGTCTACTCTGGGGTATCCTATCTTTAGGAGGAAGACTTAATGAAAGAACCATGGGCCCCTTGTTGCAATGGCTGATTAATCGAGGTAAACCTCAGCTAGCATTGGAAATTGCTCGTATTTTTCTGAATTGGTACAATGTTCAGGGTGTTTATGCTGCGTTGAATAGATATGATTTGTGAGTAGGGAATTGGGAATTGGGAATTGGGAATTGGGAATTGGGAATTGGGAATTGGGAATTGGGAATTGGGAATTGGGAATTGGGAATTGGGAATTGGGAATAGCTAACAATTATTAATTTACAATATGAACTTTATTCAAACAGTAGTCACTATTTTCGGAATAACAGCTACTATCAGTGGCCTAGGTTCCACCGTTTATGCTCAATCACCTCAGATAGAGCAAACACAAACTAGTGCAAGAAGGCAAAAGGCAGAACCCACCCCTAACCCCTCCAAGGAGGGGAACCGGAGGCAGAAGGAAAGAAAGCTTGGAAGGGCAGCTTTTTCACCTTTTTTAACTGACGGGTTATTTTCGCCCTGCTGCACTAGCTTTCCTACTCAACAAGAAATTGCTCCTGTAAAAATCAGCCAATTAGATAGTACAGTTGATTTAGACCTCTTAGCAAACACCGTTGGCAAATTTCTCCAGGATGATAGCTATCAAACCCAGTCAGAAATGGAAATAAATATGACTGCTTCTGGCTTGAGTTTGACATTCTTAGTAGACATCGATACCATTACCCAATCTCCCAATAAATTCCGTTCAGAGATTACTTTCCTGCCGTCCTTTCAATCCTCTGAGACCATCAAGTATACCGTAGTAGGAGATGGGGAGGAGGTCTGGATTTAACGATACTAGCAAGCCAGGGTACTCCCATCCAGTCCATGGGGTGAATGCCAGTAATCCAAAACAGTGCTAACCCGTGGTAACCAATACCCCAGATTAAGC
>JAAHGR010000153.1 GCA_010672425.1 Symploca sp. SIO2E6 | reverse complement strand
ATTAATGCAGATATCAATGGTGCCCATTATATGATTAGAAAAGTATTTGGGAATGAGGTTTTTAACTCGGACTCGATAGAGGCGTTTGCAGTAGCGCCTGTACGGATGAATCCGTGCCAACTTTCAGACAATGTATCACAATGTAGTGTGTTGTCATAGTCCGAAGGATACTGTAAGCCTGTGCTCAACCATATCAAAGTGATAACCTCTGATCAATCTGGGAGCCTCTATACGTGTAATCGAACCCAATAACTTTAATTGGGCATCAGCTTTAAATTTAGTTGGTGCGATCAGGGTGACTTGTCTTGCTGTACCATTTGTAAGAGCGAACGGAGTAGGGGCTACATACATTTTGCGATCGCGAATCATCATGTCTCCATAGCTACCGAAACCTTTGAGGTTCTTGTTCTTGTGAACATATGAATGGTCTGCATTGAGAAAATCACCATGACACATAACAAGGTCATAAACTGGATAGCTTATTTCTTTGGTTTTTGCCGGATATCGCCCAAATACGTAGTAAATAGTCCTACCATTGTGTAGACCTGAAGGCACTTGACTATTGCAGTCATAATTCGCCTCCCTTCCTGGAAATCCTAATCCTTTTATCTCAAACCCAAGGGGAACATCAACTAATCTGAAGTCCGGATAGGCATTCCTTGAAGGCTCGTCAAAGTTCAAGTTAAGTTTTTCCAGCCTTGCTGCAAACCAATTCTGGAAGCTGAATTCTTTATCTGTTGAGGAAACACGATTGATAAACTCACTTGCCTCAATTGCACGAGTACATTCCAAAAAAACTCTAGCTATAACTTGATCCATCTAATCCGATCTAACACAACCGGTAGGGCTTTTCTCTCTAAATATTCCGGGTCTTGGGGCAGTCGTTGTGTTTCCAACTAATCCGATTTAACCCAACCGGTAGAGGTAACGCTCTTGAAAAAGCTTCTAGCACAGTAAGCCAAGTTTCCAACTAATCCGATTTAACCCAACCGGTAGAGAGCTCGTCTGAGAGCCTTTACCCAGTAAAGGTTTCAGGCTGCAAATCGACGCATCTCTATTTATAGTAACATATCCTGACCAAAAACAGCAAAAACACATGCCTCAAATCCTTGCCTTGTAAGGCATCGACGCATCTCAACGAAAAATATAGGGTTTCGGCGATTTGGCGAGATGCGTCGATTGATGGCAATTTTTTGCCATCAAAGTCAGTGTAGCTTTCTTCGTAACCCAACATTTCTTGTGTGTTGCGTTGAGTTTCACTTCTCCTTCTCCAGACGCTACGCGAACGTTACACCCAACCTACATTTTTAGGTGTGTCGCACCACTACATTCTTGTAAATGAAAGTACTATCCTACTGTATATATAGGCGCACACTTTTACCGCCTATGGACAATAGCAAAAAATAACGATAAACGCAACCACTAACTAACGTGCTACAATTCTGGTGTCATACCAAATCCGAGTGAAAGCAGGCCTGTTTGTAAGTAATCCCTAGATAGTTTCTGGTAAAATGGCATCTCCTTGGCGACAGCTAATTAATGGTCAAATTACTCTTGATGAGGCCCTACAATTGTTGGTAGATCCCGAAGGAATTGTTACTTTGGATCTTCTAGACTTGGAAGTTAGTCGTCGGTTTCGGCGTCATTTCCCTCACGATTATGAATTGCCCCCTGTAATTCCTCTGCTACTTTGGCGAAACTGCTATTACCTGGGAAGTACTACGGAGTTATCCAAGGGAAAAATCAAGCAATTGCGCGATCGCACCGACATGGATCTCAAAGTGATTTCCATCGCGGATAAAAGCTATCGCGACTGGTCTTACATCCAAGAAATTGACCTCAATCGTATTGACCCGACCCGCTTAGTAGAACTCTTTAAGGAAAAGGAAGAACTAGAAGATCTCAGTACTTTCACGGAGATTTATCTACTCAAAAATAAGAATGCAACCGAACAGCTAAACTTTATCATTGCTGGTGCGATGTATAACCGTGCTAGTGATATTCATCTTGAACCAACTCAAAAGGGTTTAAGAGTTCGTTATCGTATTGATGGTATGCTGCGGGATATTGTCAAACCATCTCAGGGACTCAACACCAATTTAATTACGGCTCTTAAGGTCATGTCCAACATGGACATTGCGGAAAGGCGTCGTCCCTTAGATGGACGAGTTAAGATGAACTATGCTGCTGGTCAAGACGCAGAACTTCGATTAGATATGCGAGTCAGTACTTTCCCTGCTGTGCAGGGGGAAAAGGCAGTGATTCGCTTACTACCGCAAAAAAATCCTTTTAGTAATGTCTACGACTTAGGATTTACCGAAACAGCTTTGAAGATCTATCAAGGCTGGCTCAAACAACCCCAAGGAATCATCATTATTACCGGTCCGACAGGTTCTGGAAAAACTAGTACACTCTACACCAGCTTGCAGTCGGTGATTAAGGAATTTCTTAATGTTGTGACCATCGAAGACCCAGTAGAATACGTATTGCCAGGGATCACCCAAGGTCAAGTACTAGAAGCAGCTGGTATGACCTTTTCCGCTGGGTTGCGAGCCATTTTGCGCCAAGATCCAGATGTCATTATGGTAGGAGAAATTAGGGATGAGGAAACAGCAGACACCGCAGTGCGAGCAGCTTTGACCGGACACTTAGTATTTACCACTCTCCATACCAATGATGCTGTATCTGCTATTCCTCGTCTCAAAGGCTTGGGACTAGACCCGAGTTTGATTAGTGATGCTTTGCTAGGTATAGTCGCTCAACGCTTAGTCCGCAAAATCTGTCCCTACTGTGCCAAGCTCTACAAACCGACGGCAGAAGACTTGCGGTATTTAGGTTTGGAGGAGCACCAGGCTAATCCCGAAAAATGGCGCAAAGGTGACGGTTGCTCGAAATGTAGTAAATCTGGCTATTTGGGAAGGGAAGGAATTATTGAACTGATCGACGTAGATCAGGCAGTAGGACAATTGATCTGTGAAGGCACAGTTGCACAAATCCAACATCATCTCCATAGTATCAACTTTGACTCCTTTCGACTAGCAGCAATTGATAAAGTAACCAAAGGTGTAACTACCGTCGAAGAAGTGCGGCGAGTATTGCCTTACAGTGTAATGAATTTGTCAAGTTAGTTGTTTGTTGTTGGTTGTTTGTCGTTGGTTGTTTGTTGTTTGTTGTTGGTTGTTTGTTGTTTGTTGTTTGTTGTTTGCCCATTCTCAATTCTCAATTCTCAATTCTCAATTCCCAATTCCCAATTCCCAATTCTCAAGAGTACCATTTATGTCACAATCTCAACACCAACCATTGATTCAGACCTTACATCTGAGTTTACACTACGGTAAGAAAACTGCTTTTTGTAATGTAAATTTGCCAATTAATGCTGGTTGTATCACGGCTCTAGTTGGTCCTTCTGGCTGCGGTAAGACAAGTTTTCTTAGCTGCCTCAACCGCATGACAGATTTGATTCCTCGTTGTCGAGTGTCCGGAAGTATCCGCTTCGATTCCCTGGAAATACTCGATTCTCAGATTAATACAATCGCTCTGCGTCGTCGTATTGGTATGATTTTCCAAAAACCTAATCCTTTCCCTTTTTCCATTTGGAAAAACCTAGCATTTCCCCTACAAGAACATGGTATTAAGGAGCCAGAAGAAATTGAGTTGCTGATTGAAACTACCCTCCAAGATGTAGGATTATGGGATGAAGTTAAAGACCGACTCAAGACTTCTGCCCTAACTCTTTCCGGGGGTCAGAAACAACGGTTGTGCATTGCCCGGGCTTTGGTGTTGCAACCAGAGGTTCTCCTGTTAGATGAACCTTGTAGTGCTCTAGATCCGATCTCAAGTGGAGTAGTAGAAGATTTGATTGCTAGTTTGCGAGAAAACTACACTGTGGTGATTGTTACCCACAACCTAGCTCAAGCGAAACGAATTGCTGACTATACCGCTCTGTTTTGGGTTAAGGAGGGAGTGGGCAGATTAATTGAGTATGGGTGCGTAGAGCAAATTTTTGAAGCCCCTCAACAGGCATTGACAGCTGCCTACGTAAATGGTAGTAGAGGTTAATTGGGAATTGGGAATTGGGAATTGGGAATTGGGAATTGGGAATTGGGAATTGGGAATTGGGAATGGAAAATTGAGAACCTGCCTCCTGACTTGAAAGAGACGCGGGGACGCGGGGACGCGGGGACGCGGAGAGAGGGATTTTCATGCATGGTGGTGAAAAAATTTTTTCATCGGGACTGCCTTCTGCCCTCTGCCTTGCAGCCTCCTGCCTCCTGCCTTGCAGCCTCCTGCCCTCTGCCTCCTGCCTCCTGCCTCCTAACACCTAACACCTAACACCTAACACCTAACACCTAAAATGATTTCTCGGCTCATCAAAATTGCTTTGGTCACCTTATTTGTGGTAACAATTGCGATTCTAACTTTAAATATATTATTGCCTAGCTTCAAAGATCCCAACTCTAGGGTTTACTCATCAAGTTTTGGTTATCCTGCCAGACAACGAGCTAAAGGTCAACCCATTGTTGTAGAAACAGCATTAGCACAAATCACTCCCTTAGAAGATAATCTAGCGGCACCTGGGGAAGCTATCCCCTTAGCAGAAATAGAGATCAATCCTCAAATCAAGGGAATTGTTGCAGAAGTTTATGTAACCGAAGGAGAACAGATTCAAAAAGGTCAGTCTTTGGTTAAGATCGAGCCATCGGATTATGAAGCTAGGGTAAACCTAGCTCGCAATAATTTAGAGATTGCCCAATCTCAACTGCAATTGTGGAAAGATTATGCCCAGGAAAGATTACAGGCATTAAAGAAACAAGGACGTCTAACTTTTGCCCAGACTCAGCTACAACAAGCTGAACAGGCAAATGTTGAGCAACAAATAGATAACGGACTTTTAATAGTAACCAATCGCCAACTGCAACTAGAAACAGCCCTGGGTGATTTGGAAAAAACAGAAATCTCTGCTCCTACCGATGGTTTAGTGAGTCGGGTTAATATTAATATTGGGGAATTGGTGTACCCTGGTAATAGATATCCTCTGATCACAATTAGTCGGAATGTGAATTTTAAAGCCTATGTCGATCAAGTTAGACTTAATGCTCTACAAGTTGGTGATCGTGCAACAGTTCACCTAACTGCTTATCCAGGGCAGACCTTTTCGGGAAAAGTGATTAAAATTAATCCAACGGTGGAGACCACAGCTAATCGTCGCTATAAACGAGGCATTAATCAACAATATACCTATGCAGTCTGGATTGACTTAGCAAATCTTGATGTACCCCCTGGGGTACAAGGTTATGCTCAATTCAATCTCACGAAAACCAGTCTCACGATCCCTGAAGGCTCAGTTACTCACCTATCTGCTGGGCAAGGTATGGTTATGGTCTTAGATTCAGATCACGCAGTAGTTAAACAAGTTCAATTAGGAAGGAAGTTTCATACTCAGCGTCAAGTATTGGCTGGATTAGAAGTTGGGGAACAGGTTGTTCTTCATCCTAGAGCGATTAATCCTGGAGATCTATTATTAAGTGCAGCAGGGGTTTAAGTTTGTCCAACAACAGTGAGCTGACTAGAGAAAGAATATTCCCCTTAGATCTACTTAAAGCGATTAGTATCATCGCCGTAGTTTCGTTTCACGGTATTTTAGTACCGCACCAGAGTTATGTTGATCTGGAATCAACTCTCAATATCTTGTTTGCACCCTTCAGATTTTGTGTACCTGTTTTGCTCACCATCTCTTTTTTATTGTGTGAACATAGCTTGCAAAAACAAACAGAAAATACGATTCAGAGTTGGCTAAAAAAGCGTTTGACTCGTTTGGTTATTCCTACTTTTTTTTGGTTTCTGATAGCAGCATGGTTAGTTATAATTAAAGAAAGTTTCCTAGGTAAACCACTTGGCGAAACCATTGGGGAAATTGGCCAATTAATCTTAACAGGTAGAATTTTTGCTGGTGCATATTACTTGCTAGTTACTTTACAGTTATCATTATTATTTATCTACCTAAATCGCTACTTTAGACAGGGGCAAAATCTAGTCTTTGCCATTCTCCTGCAAGGGTTGGCCTTCGGGGCAATTGATGGTTCACTCCAAGGCAACTTGAGCACACAATTCGCTGATTTTTTGCGTTTTGTCCAACGGCCTTTCTTGATTTATTGGTTTGTTTATCTTGCCTTAGGTATTTACTTATATACCAATTGGCAAGTATTAGCTCAAGTATCGGCTCGGATTCAAACCCCCTTAAAAATATTATTGCTTCTGTTTACTTCTGGGATGATGATTGCTGAAACTACTGGTCTAAATTACCTGGTTGGACAAGAACTTTTGCCCTTTGAGTATGCGATGTTATCATGTATAGTGAGCGTTTTGATTTGGTTTCTTGCTGTAGCTTCTATTGAGGAAAAGCAATTACCCTCTAGACTATTGCCAGTAGTTCGTCTGCTATCAAAATACAGTTTGGGTATTTTTTGCCTTAATGGCATCCTCGTTCATATTTTTGTTGCCTTTAGTAGTGTTGTACTGCCAGACTTGACCTATAATTTGCCAGAAATTATAGTGATCAAAGTTTTGGGCACAACATTTTTACTCTCAATTTCCTTAGGACTTTCTATAGTATTAGAGAAACTAGGTTTAGGAAACTGTGTCTCGTGATACTAAATCCGGTGTGGTCACCCTCATTTTGAGACAATCGCGAAACTCTTTAGGTAGAGAAGCTGCCTGCAACATCTCATCCTATAGGTAGAGATGTAGCGTGTTTATGTATACCAGATTTGGTATTGGTCAAATTTTGATATATTATTTACATATAAGTATCTTCAACAATACTTTCCCATGCACATTTTCTGAACCTTCTGTCCTCTACCCTAGAGACTTCAGCCTTCTCTTAACATTTTGTTACTTTTTGCATAAATGCCCAAGGGAAAAGTGAAGAAAGAAATAGATACTTAGCAAAAATGAACGTTTGTTAGGTCTTGAGCTTTGATTTGATGTCCTATGTTTAAGATGTAGGGGTGCTAAACTACGATGGATTCCTGGTTGCAATACTATAATCGACAAGCAACGTTGGAAGAACAGTTACTATACGCTCATTTTGGGGAGTGTGCCCAGGTGGAGTCCCCGAATATGTTGATTGAGCGCTTTCGTAAGCTGTTCCTTGAAGGGATTGGCTATTCTAGTCCCCAAGTATGCCTTGCTTTAGAGAAAATTGTCTTTTCAGATTTTGCTGAGAAGGAATTTAAGTTCCTTCTCAACCGCAGTTGCTATATCCTGATTAATCAATGGCTGAATCAGCCCAAATTCCAAGGTGCGATTCCCGAGTTGATAGAACTGTTTGAAACTGCTCCAGCTAGCTTAGCTCCTACTCGGACAAATCAACGTCTGCGGGAGTTAGTAACTAGTTTTACTCAATCTGAGCAATATCGAGCACTGCGACAACTAGCTCAAGTCTTTTTACACAAGAGTGAAGAGAAGGATAACCCAGAAACTAGACCGCTAATCACCTTAATGCCTCGATATCCTTGTCTCTACGAACATTGCCTACTAACCAATGACAGTACTGGTGAACAGCGGCAACAAGTTAGGCGAATGCAAGATAGGGCACAACGGCAATTTGAAGTAGATTTGTCCAGGTATATCACCTATCAGCACTTGCCGAGGCATTCCCAGTCAGGGAAAAATCCCACCTTATTGAGCAACGAGCAACTGAATTTTGCCATCAAGCAGTTTACAGGTAAGATTGATGGCTCCAACACCTATCGGGACTTAGCAGAACAGTTCCGCACCTACAGCCGCTGGACTCCTTCTTACGGCACTTTTAAAAAAGAGTTTTACGAATACCTAACTGCCTCGATTGATCCGAGGTATAGCAGTGGTCAGTTTGGTCAGCAGTTATATCAACAGCTGCAACAGACATTACCTCAGAGTGATAACCAAAAACTCGATGATATGTTATTGGTGGGAACCTGTAGAAAATTATTGGATTTTCTGGTAGTCCAAAGCCCTCAACAACCTACCCATTATATTTTTGGCGACCTCACTGGTAACCTAGGGATTACTCCTACCGTTGGTTTGTTGCTGAAGATCGTGTTGCTGTGTAAGCAAGTAAATTTTTACCTAGAACAACGATTTGCCATTCTGTTCAACCACTATGAAGCTTCTAACAAGAACCAAGTCAAGTGGTTGGTTGAATCCCTGGAAAACTTAAATGTAGCTTTCAGTACCAATTTCGGTTCAGTACATTTGTGCTAGATTAGGTAGTAGGAGGCTGCAAGGCAGGAGGCAGGAGGCAGGAGGCAGGAGGCAGGAGGCAGGAGGCTGCAAGGCTGCAAGGCAGGAGGCAGGAGGCAGGAGGCAGGAGGCTGCAAGGCTGCAAGGCAGAAGACTTCTCTCCATTCCTCATTCCTCATTCCCAATTCCCAATTCCCAATTCCCAATTCCCAATTCCCAATTCCCAATTCCCCATTCCCTATAAAAGCTGTGACACAACCAAACCCTGAAGTTGAACAGCGAGTGCAAGAACTGCGGCAGCTGTTACAAAAAGCTAGCTACGCTTACTATGTCCTCGACAATCCCATTATCGAGGATGGGGTTTACGATCAGCTATATCGAGAATTACAAGAATTGGAGACCCAGTATCCAGAGTTGGTAGCCCCAGATAGTCCAACTCAGCGAGTGGGAGAAAAACCGGCGTCTCACTTTTCCTCGGTAAAACACAATATTCCCCTCTATAGTCTGGAAAATGCTTTCAACCTTGAGGAGTTTACCAAGTGGCAGGAACGTTGGCAACGCTATGCGTCTACTATGCCTCAGGAGGATGGAGACGCGGGGACGCGGGGACGCGGGGACGCGGGGACGCGGAGAGGGGGAGATGAGGAGGAGAAGGGGGACAAGGAGGACAAGGGGGACAAGGGAGATAAGGAGGAGGAAGCACTCTTCCCTTCTGCCTTCTGCCTTCTGCCTTCTGCCTTGCTTCTTCAATATGTCTGTGAACTCAAGATTGATGGTTCTGCTTTAGCTCTGACTTATGAAAACGGTGTCCTAGTGCGAGGTGTGACTAGAGGTGACGGTATTACCGGTGAAGATATTACTCAGAATGTGCGCACGATTCGCTCTATTCCCTTGCGGCTCAATTTAGATCAGCCACCAGCAGTAGTGGAAGTGCGGGGAGAAGCTTTTTTACCGGTAGCTGTCTTTGAACAAATTAATCGGGAAAGGGAACAAGCTGATGAGCCACTATTCGCTAATCCTCGTAATGCCGCAGCTGGTACTTTGCGGCAATTAGACTCCCGTATTGTCGCTCAACGACGGCTAGATTTCTTTCCCTACACTTTACACATCAATACTCAAGAACGGGTGAACGAAAAAAGAGTTGGTGAAACGAGCAAGCAGACGCGGAGACGCGGGGACGCGGAGACGTGGAGAAGGGAAATTCCACCCAAAATTTCGCTCACCCCTCAAGAACCAACCATTCCCCATTCCCCATCCCCTATTCCCCATCTCAATTCCCAATGGGAAGCACTGGAATTCCTCGCATCAATCGGTTTTCGAGTGAATCCCCATCGCCAACTCTGTAGTTCTATACAGGATGTCCAACAATATTACAACTACTGGGATACAAATCGTCACAATCTGTCTTGTCTGACTGATGGAGTAGTCGTCAAACTCAATGCTTTTGCCCTCCAGGAACAATTAGGTTTTACTCAGAAGTTTCCTCGTTGGGCAATCGCCCTTAAATATCCAGCTCAAGAAGCACCAACTCGTGTGGAGGCAATCTCGATTAATGTCGGACGCACCGGAGCATTAACACCTCTAGCTCATTTACAGCCAGTACAATTAGCAGGGACAACCGTACAAAGAGCGACACTCCATAATCGGGACTTTATCGCTCAGTTGGATTTGCGCGTGGGGGACACAGCAATTGTACGCAAAGCTGGTGAAATTATCCCAGAAATAGTGCGTATTTTACCAGAACTTCGTCCCCCAGATACCCCACCATTCCAAATGCCCAGCCATTGTCCCGCATGTGACTCCCAGGTGGTTCACCAAGAAGGGGAAGCGGTGACTCGCTGTCTTAATACCTCCTGTCCAGCGATCCTTAAAGGAGCCATAACCCACTGGGTAAGCCGTAAGGCTCTGGATATTAACGGTTTAGGAGAAAAGATAGTACAACAGCTGGTAGACCAAGGTCTAGTTTGTGCCGTAGCTGACCTTTATGATTTAACTGTCGAGCAGTTGACTGAGTTAGAGCGCTTAGGTACAAAATCAGCTGAGAAATTGGTAAATGCGATCGCTAATTCTCAAACCCAAACTTGGTCAAGAGTACTCTACGGTTTAGGTATTCGTCATGTTGGCAGCGTGAATGCTCAAACTTTGACCCAGCAGTTTCCCACAGTTGAACAGCTATCGGCAGCATCACCAGCAGATATCGAAGGTGTTTATGGTATTGGTACAGAAATTGCCCACTCTGTTTCTGAATGGTTTGGGCAACAGAGTAACCAGACTTTGATCTCGAGACTTCGAGCCGCTGGACTACAACTAGCAAATTCAGTAGAAACTACAGCAGAATTTACTAGTGCATCGGTTCAGAAACCGGGTTTCTTGGAGAGAAATGCTAATATTTCATCGTTATCTTTACCAGAAACCCGGTTTCTAGGAAAAAGCTTTGTGATTACTGGTACTTTACCCACCATGAAGCGAGAAGAGGCCAAGGAGTTGATTCAGCAAGCCGGTGGAAAAGTGAACAATAGCATCAGTAGTAAAACCGACTACTTAATTGTTGGGGAAAAAGTTGGTTCTAAACTGGAAAAGGCTCAAAAATTGGGAATTACCCAACTGAGTGAAGCACAGCTGTTGGAACTGCTGAGTGAAGGAAAAAAATGACCTCTCATCTCCTCGTTATTTCAAACTTTGTTCTTTGGTGTCCCTTGTCACTGTTCAGAAGTATCTTGTAACAAGTTAGCGAATTGATCATATAGATTTGATATTTTCTTATAAGCATCAGAAGCGGCAATGACACTCACATATGCTTCATCTTTTTTAGCTTTAATAAGTAAAGATGCGCTCCTACGGGAAGCTGTTTTTCTCCTAGAAGCTCGGCTCGATGGATCCAAAAACGTTAAGATATAGGCAGAGGCTGTTGAAGAAAAAGCCACTGAAAACAGAAGAGTGCTATCAGAAAGATCAAGAAAAGTAAGAATAGCACTGATTGAGGAGGAAAGCACTGCACTTAAACCAATGAAAACGTAGATAGCAAACCATATAGTAGACCAAAAATGGTTTTGTTTTTCAAATTCCTCAAGATCCGAAATCAATTTTTCGTATAGATTCTTAGTTGCCTTGAGCGATTCTTCCTTAAGCTCTTCTTTATTGATATCTGGAATTGTATTGCCTTCCATAACCACTTCAATGTTAAGACAACCCGCTAATTATGTAATCTATATATTCATTAGTTAATTGGGCTTCAGCTTCAATGAGTCGATGACTGTGCTTGATGTATAGTAGCGCGTTAATAGCGCATGACATAGATAATCCTAGAGCTCGGTATACTTCAGACATGCCAATCAATAAATAATCATCTAGCACTTGGGTACTTCCATAAACAAGAGCAGATATAATGAGCTTGATGAAAAAATTAATATCGCGAGCGCAAGAAGCCACAAGTCTTTCATAGGCAGCAATTTCTGGATGAGCCTGTAAAACGCTCTGAACCGCTCCCGCAGCAAGTTCACTTGACCTTTCCTCCAAGCTTTGAGCAGCAGAAACTCTTGCGGCTCCTTCGCGGTATGAATATATCAGTCCTCGTCGGGATAATTTTGAATTTGCAGATGTATCAGAGGTTACCGCTCTTGGTCTACTTATTAGAGAATTCATAAATTCATAATTACCAAAATCTGCATTTATTAAATACTGGATGGTGTAGACACAGTGCTAAACTTAGCTATAAAAAGCTTAATGCACACAAGTCTGCGTTACTGTGCGCTGTATTATCTCACACTATAGCATAGGGACAAACCTACCACCTGATCACGGCACATTTTTTTCAAAGAACATTATGCGCCTTTTGCAGGGTTTTCGTATCTCAGTCAGAAATAGCTTCAATATGATTCATTCGCAGGATCTGGTTCTTTGCCAAACCACAAAACAGCATATCCTTGGTAAATCCCAATTCCTAGAGCATTCCACTCATTGTCTTGCCAAATACCCCGGTTGAGAATAACGTTATTATGAGCATTACTGCCCTGCCAACTCCTTAAGGCGGATTCAGCGGAAGCTTGATATCCTCCTGTTCCTCCATGAGCATTTTCGTAACCATTGCCAGGGTAAGGAGTTCCAAATCTTTGGGGAGCTTCCCACATACAAGGCCAAGTACTGCGATTGCCGGAACTATAATAACAGTTACTCCAGCCATGAGTTAGTTGACCAATATTTTCGTCTAAATCTCGAACATGGCGATTGGCAACTAAGGTTAGAGAGGGGGAAATGGGAATGGGAGGCAGTCCATTTTGAGCGCGATACTGGTTCACGAGTCTGTGAAGCTTAGCTTCTTCTGATTCTAGACCGTCGCCTACACAATTTCTTGCTGTTAAAATTTGCTGTCCTCGACAATTGTAAATATTTTGAGCAATTTGTTGGGAGTCGTTAGCAGTCGCATTTGTGGGAAAAAGGATAGTAGTAGCAAGAGCGATCGCGCTTAGTTGTAGTTTTAGCATAGTTTTTACTTCAAACTAGACAAATTAAACTAAAAAGGAAAACCAGGGATAGTTGTAGTGGCGCGACACAGCTAAAATGGTGGAATAGGAAATCGACGGCTTCCTTGTCAAATAAGGGTTTGAGCCAAAATCTATTCCCTCATTTTAACTGTGTCACGCCAGTAGTGGCGCGACACAGCTAAAATGATGGAATAGATGTAGGTTGGGTCGAGGCAACGAGACCCAACGTTGGAGCGGGTTGTGTTGGGTCACGAAGAAAGCTCTACCCAACCTACATTTTAAGTGTGTCACGGC
>JAAHGR010000152.1 GCA_010672425.1 Symploca sp. SIO2E6 | reverse complement strand
TTTGAGTGCTGCGAATCCGTTTTTTTAATTCCTGCAAAAAGTTATCGTAGCCTTTGGGTAATAAATTATCTCCCATAACCGATAGAAGTTATACTCTAATAATGTAATAGATGTAGGTTGGGTAGAGTAACGAGACCCAACACTTCATCAGTGGGCTGTGTTGGGTCTCGCTATGCTCTACCCAACCTACATTTTTAGCTGATTTGAGTGCTGCGAATCCGTTTTTTTAATTCCTGCAAAAAGTTATCGTAGCCTTTGGGTAATAAATTATCTCCCATAACCGATAGAAGTTATACTCTAATAATGTAATAGATGTAGGTTGGGTAGAGGAACGAGACCCAACACTTCATCTGTGGGCTGTTTTGGGTCTCGCTACGCTCTACCCAACCTACATTTTTAGCTGATTTGAGCGCTGCGAATCCGTTTTTTTAATTCCTGGAAAAAGTTATCGTAGCCTTTGGGTAATAAATTATCTCCCATAACCGATAGAAGTTATACTCTAATAATGTAATAGATGTAGGTTGGGTAGAGGAACGAGACCCAACACACATTTTTAGCCGTGCCACGCTAGTAGGGGCGGGTAAAATATAGTCATGGTCGAATACTTCTGTCTGGATTTTATGCAGTTTATCGATAACTATACCAAAAATTACCATTTAACCTCACCTAACACCTAACACCTATCTCATGACTTCATCTACACTGACTTCTTCTAGCCAACTAACCCTAGCAGAATTTTTGGCATTGCCAGAAACTAAGCCTGCTAGGGAATATATCGATGGGAAAATCTACCAAAAACCAATGCCTCAAGGAGAACATAGTATACTTCAGACTCGTTTATCCCAAGCCATCAATCAAGTGGGAGAATCTCAGCAATTAGCTTTGGCATTGACTGAATTGCGCTCTACATTCGGAGGACAAGCAATTGTTCCAGATGTGTCAGTCTTTGAATGGCAGCGTATCCCCCGTAAAGCCAATGGCAGAATTGACAATAAGTTTACAATTCCTCCCGATTGGGTTATCGAAATTCTTTCTCCTGAGCAATCCCCTAGTCGTGTAATTAGTGAAATTACGTTTTGCTTGCAGCAGGGAACTAAATTAGGTTGGTTTATCGAGCCAGAAGATGAATCAGTCATGGTTTTGCTACCCAATCAATTACCTGATGTGAAATATGGAAAGGAAAAATTACCTGTTCTCGGAGTGTTTGCAGATTTGCAGCTTACTGTTGCGGATGTATTTAGTTGGTTGCAATTATAGAAATCAAGCTAAAGTTTAGGAAGCATTAGTAATGATTATTGATTTGAAGCATACTCGTAATTTAGTTATCATTTTACCTTATCAAGCTAAGTTGTTATGACTTATCAACTGTCTCTTCACGCTCAAGAACAACTAGAAAAGCGGAAAATACCTTTATCTATCATTAACTCGGTTATCAACAGTCCTCAACAAATTATTCTCCAACTAGATGGAACAAAAGTTTATCAATCTCAACTGGATTTTGGAAGCGGTAAAACTTACTTGCTGCGGATTATTATCAATGATGATGTTGACCCAATGCTTGTAGTCACTGTGTATAAAACTAGCCAAATCAATAAATATTGGAGGCCATAATGAAAGTAACCTATGATCCTAAAGTTGATGCCCTCAGAATTACATTGAAGGATGTGCCAATTGAAGAAAGTGATGAACAAAGTCCGGGAGTAATCCTTGACTATGACCAGGAGGGAAATATTGTGGGGATAGAGATTTTAAATGCTTCTCAGCATCTGGATAATCCTCAAGCTTGTGAATATTTAATTTTGAGTGAGTCCCAAGGATTAATGTCTTTAGTTAAATAAATATTGGATAGGCTGGTTTCAACCATACTCTTTGTGCTCTTTGTGTCTTTGTGGTTATTTATTCTCATTGCTGCTACTGGCAAATTTTAGCAGATTTGGTTTGCGATCGCCTTCTTTCTGAGAGGCTCAGGATGACTCTAAGACCAAATCATGAGGATTTTTCAGAATAAAACTGCTATCTTCTTTAACTAGATCACCTTTACAGGCTATGGGAAGACGTTCTTGATAAGCTTTGATTGCTAGAATATAGTCATGGTTGAACAATTCAGTCTGGATTTTACGTAGTTTATCGATAACTATACCAAAAATTACGATCTTGCCACTTAGTTGGTCAGCATTTGGGGTGTGAATTTGGAGCACCGTGCCCTGAATTTGCATATTCGGTACAGTGGTAATCAATTCGCTGATAATATCTAGTTGCGATCGCTGTTCTGCTTGTTCCAGAGTTTCCATTAATTCGTACATCCGGCGGGGATAATCGTCGAATTCTTGGTCTACAGGAACATAAATTTTTAACTTATCCTGAGGAAAAGTATCCCGCGTCCAAACAGAGACTTTATCAGGAACGCGGTTAAGTTCATGCCATCCGGTAGCCTGTAAGTAAGCCTCTACAGCTGAGGGTTGAAGATAGCTGAGAACTTCCCCATCACAAACAATAGCTTTCATAATGCTCCTCCAGTTGCAATACGCTGCATCAAGGTTTTGAGAGTATCAACAGTAAAGATTTGTTGGCGCGGTATAGAAATGGTTACGTTAACTTTATTGGGGGTTTCCGGCATTCCTTTTAGTGACATCCAGTAAGCACAGTGTCTGAGGCATAGTTCCGTTTCTGATTGTTGTACCCAACTATTGAGATTTTCAGGAAGTAAGACGACAATTAGGAGTCGGGGGGTAAGGATTTTTGATTTTCTTAGTTCATTGTAGTTCTTGAGTTTGAGAGGATATCGAACAAATTCTTCACTAACGACATCAGTTGAGGTAGACTTTACCTGAATTTCAAGACGAGGTGGATAGAGAGAATATTGTGTTTCAATCCCAGAAATGATAATGTCTATCCCACCAACGTCTGTAGGTCTAGAGGATTTTTGGAAAGAGTAACCTGCTGCTGAGGTAACAGCATACAAATAAGCATAGCTAAATTCTTCTTTTTGGGTATTAAGATCCACACTCAGTAGTTCCTATACAATTTGAAGGCGTATTCTAGCAGAGTTTTGCATTAAGCAGCTTTAAAGCTCAAGTTAGCCTGAATTGACTTATGCCGTTGTCCCAACAATCTGATAAATCACCTCCCATATACCTCGACTACCACTCGACTACTCCAGTCGATCGCCGAGTTGCCGATCGCATTTACTATTACATGACGGCAGAATTTGGCAATGCTAGCAGTGTAGATCACTTCTGGGGCGATCGCGCTGAAGCAGCGGTCAAACAAGCTGGGATACAGGTGGCTGAGTTAGTGGGAGCTCACAGGCGAGAAATCCTGTGGACATCGGGTGCAACAGAAAGCATTAACCTGGCAATCCAGGGTAGTCTGTCTGCCAATCCAGGAAAACCTCATCGGATTGCACTGCTGCCTCTCGAACACAAAGCTGTGCTTGACACCTGCCATATGCTACACCAACGCGGCTGGGCAGAATTGATTTACCTCCAAGTGGATTCTAGAGGAAGACTCAACCTCAATCATCTCGAGCAAGTTTGTGCTGAGGGACTCTCCCTTGTTTGTGTTATGGCAGCCAACAACGAGATTGGCAATATTTACCCAATCAAAGAAATTGCCCAAATTGCTCAACAATATGGTATTCCCTTCCTCTGTGATGCCTCCCAAGCTGTGGGAAAAATCCCGATCAATTTTGATGACTGGGGTATCACTTACTTAGCAATCTCTGCTCACAAATTCTACGGTCCTAAAGGTGTTGGTGCCTTGGTTGTTAGAAAGGGACATCACCTCAATCCCATGATATTTGGTGGCGCTCACCAGAAAGGAATAAGATCTGGAACTCTTAATGTTCCTGGTATTATTGGCTTAGGAGAAGCCTGTCGTCTGCGTCAGTCAGAAATGGCAGAAGATGAACAAGCGATCGCATCTAAGCGAGACAGGCTTCAAAGTTTACTGCTAGATCAAATTCCTGGCTTACTCATCAATGGAGATACCACCTCCCGCCTTGCAGGTAATCTCCACATTGCCATCCCAGATATTCCTAACAGTGCAGTTATTGCCAGATTACGCTCTCAACTGGCTATCTCTACTGGTGCTGCCTGCTCATCAGGTGTCGAAACTCCTTCCCATGTTCTGCAAGCTCTCAATTTACCTGCTGAAGTAATAGAGGGAGCATTACGTATTGGTCTTGGCAAGTTTACCACAGATGAAGACATAGATACAGCAGCACAGCTCCTTTCCACTACTGTCAGCAAGATTCGCCAAGCTTTGAGATGGGGAGGTGGGGAGATGGGGAGATGGGGAGATGGGGGGATGGGGAGATCTGACAAGGGTAGGTTTTTTACTTTCGGGTGAGGACAAGACAAGGTGGACAAGGTGGACAAGGAGACAAGGGAGGAAAACCGTACAAATTTCTGTTCGGTTGTAAAAAATTCCAGATGCAACATTCATCCCAGTTTTTCGTGAAACATCTTCCTTGTCTACTTTCCCTCCTTGTCCTCCTTGTCTCACCGACCCTAGCGTCTTATGTAAAAAACTTTCCCCCTTGTGAGGGATGGGGAGATAGGGGGATGAGCTTATCCGAGTAGTATTGAATATTGCCCAACCCAAATAAAATGTAGGGGCGGGTTCGCCAAAATTTTTGCTACTCAACGATAATTTAACCAAACCTGCCCCGGCGTCCTGGGAATCGTTACCTTTGGGTGAACCGGGGCGGGTTTACATTCATTGACTTGTCACGCTTGCTAAATGGTTGGTGAACCCGCCCCTACTTCAATCTTGTGCTTTGTTATCATCTATTATCGGATAACGCGATCGCTTCCCCACTCCTGAGACAAGTATGACACAGATTAGCCTCGATCTAGGTAATACCGTAGCTCCTGCCACAATGCTCAATCCTGTCTTTGCTCGCCATGAAACCTTTCACCCTCGGTTTGGTTGGCTCAAAAAAGGATTTGATGCCCTCCAACAAGAGCCAAGAGTTTTCTTGCAGGAAGATGCACCTGTGCGTTTGGGTGTTGGGAAGAATATGGTGCGCTCAATTCGTTACTGGTGTTCGGCTTTCAAGGTGCTAGAGAATGATACTCCCACAGAATTTGGCAAAAAGCTCTTGGCTGATGGGGGATGGGATGAGTTTCTCGAAAATCCAGCTTCCCTGTGGTTATTGCATTGGAATTTACTCAAACCAACCTGTGAGGCAACGGCTTGGTATTTTACCTTTCAGGTATTTCGTCAAGTGGAATTTTCAGCTACAGATTTACTACAGGCCCTCTGTCAATATCGGGATAGTCTGGGAAGCCGTATTGTCGATTCTTCTCTACAGAAAGATATTAGCTGTATTCTGCGCATGTATGTCGAACAAGGTACAAAGATAGGTGCAAGCGAGGATTCTATCGATTGTCCTTTTACCGAACTAGGCATGATCAAGACAATAGGAAACTCCAAGCACTATGCCTTTCAAATCGGCTCAAAAGCTAACTTACCCCCGGAAATAATCGTTGCTGCTTGTTTGGAGTTCACTGCATCGAAGGGGAACCAAAAAACCATATCTATTTCCACACTCACCTTTGATGTTGGTAGTCCGGGCTTAGCCTTCAAGTTGAATGAAGGTACAATCTATGATGCAATTGAACAGGTAGAGCGATACTCGGATGATATCAGACTCTCTGACTCAGCTGGGTTAATCCAGTTTTCCTTTACTAGAGATGCAAATGAGCTAGCACAGGATATCCTAGATGGGTACTACAGTACTAGTGTAAGCGGTTAGGAGGCAGGAGGCAGGAGGCAGGAGGCAGGAGGCAGGAGGCAGGAGGCAGGAGTTTAGGAGGCAGAAGGCAGGAGGCAGGAGGCAGTCTCAATATTCCCAATTCTAAATTCTAAATTCTAAATTCTAAATTCCCAATTCTAAATTCTAAATTCTAAATTCTAAATTCTAAATGAACAAACCACTCTCTCAATATTTCAGTCTCAATCGTCGCTATTCTCGTTCGATTAATTTGGAGCGGGATTTAGAGCGGGTTGAGGCATTGATGGGATATGTTCCCACGGAAAAGTCGGTGGATGCTCTTCGTCGGATTATAGCAGGGTTGAGGAACTCTCAAGCTAACCGTGCTTGGACTGTGACGAGTGTTTATGGTACAGGGAAATCAGCTTTTGTTCACTATTTGATATCTCTGTTGGCATCAGAGAAAGATCAAATGCACCGAAAAGCCTTAGAAATTACTAAGGGTGCTTTAGGTGCTCAGTACTCTAGCCTGGAAGACATTATACCGAGTCAGGGTTTATTTCGTGCTGTGGCGACGGCACAGCGAGAACCAATCGGGAATACAATTGTTAGAGCTTTGGCACGAGGAGCCAAGTTATTTTGGTCATCAAAACAACAGGCTAAAATTGCTGTTGCTCGTCAGTTGGTAGATTTAGCAACAGAGATTGAGTCGGGAGAGACAGTAGATAACTCCAGAATTCCTCAACTAGTGCTAGATGTTGCCCAAGCTGCTAAAACCGGTGTCTTTTTAATTATAGACGAACTTGGCAAGAATTTAGAATTTGCTGCTTATAATGCAGGGGCAGAAGATTTATATTTACTGCAGCAGTTGACTGAATTGCCTAGGGATAACCATTATCCAGTTTATTTACTAGGAATATTACATCAATCTTTTACAGAGTATGGTCAGAGATTAGCGGCTGTCCAGCGCAATGAATGGGCAAAAATTCAGGGACGGTTTGAAGATATTCCATTTGTTGAGTCGGCAGGGCAGATGGTACGCTTGATTGGTCAGGTTATTGATCCTTCTCAAGCAGAAAACTTCCATTGTGCGATCGCTCATCAAGCCCAAGAGTGGTTTGAGACTTTGGAGGATATCGCGAAATATGAGGAACTCAAACCAGAAGATTTAGGGGCAGTTTATCCCTTACACCCATTGACGGCACTGGTGTTGCCCATGTTATGTACTAAATATGGGCAAAATGATCGTTCCCTGTTTACCTTTATTACCAGTTCTGAACCCTATTCATTGCAAAATTTTATAGATGGCCCTCACCCCCTGGCCCCCTCTCCCTTTGGGAGAGGGGGGAAGGATGATCTTCCAGAGACGTTAAAGTTAGATCGGGTTTATGACTATTTTGTAGAAGCAGCAGGTATCGGTTTTGGCTCTAGACCTAATTTACAGCGGTGGGTGGAGATTCAAAATTTAATTGCTGATACTAGACACCTGGATGAGGATTATCGCCGGGTTCTCAAAACCATTGGTACGCTCAATTTAGTAACCACAACTGGTGCAGTTAAAGCAACTCCTGAACTAGTGAGGTTGGCATTGTGCGATTCACCAAAGGATGAGGAACAGCAACAAAAATGGGATGATATTATTGATCGCTTGTTGAGACGGAATCTGATCACCCATCGCCGCCTGTGGGATGAACTGCGGCTTTGGGAAGGGTCTGATTTTAATGTCGATGCCGAGGTAGCAGCGTTAATTGAGCAAGAGCGATCGCCTTTAGCTAGTCTATTAGCCGCAAATTACCCTCTTAAGCCTTTAGTCGCTCAACGGCATAGTTATAAAACTGGAACGTTGAGATATTTTGAACGGCAATATGTGGATGCTTCCCAGGATTTAGCTAAGCTTCATTGTAATAATCATGCTGATGGCTTGATTGCTTGTTGGTTGGATGAGGAATTACCGGAGCAGCCTCCGGCTGAGGTAGTCGATGGTAAGCCGTTAATTGTTTTGTGTGCAACTAAATTGGGTATTTTGCGCATTCAGGCCCTAGAATTTGCCGCACTCGAAAAAATTCAAGCAAATACGGCTCAACTGCAAACGGATGCTGTGGCAAGGCGGGAAGTACAGTATCGATTATTTCATACTAAAGGATTGCTCGATAAAAGTTTGAGCCAAGCGTTTGCTCTGGCACTGAATAGAAATGCTTGCTGGATTCAGGGTCAACCAGAAATCATCAACAATGCTACAGAATTGAATGGGAAACTTTCGGAAGTTTGCGACAAGGTTTATCACAAAACTCCGATTCTGTGGAATGAATTAATTAATCGCCGGGAACTTACTTCTCAAGGTGCTAAGGCAAGACGAGAACTGATTGAGGCAATGTTGGAGCGCTCTGATGAAGAAAGATTAGGATTAAAAGGGTATGGACCGGAAGTTGCCATGTATTACTCTTTACTAGGTGAGACAGAGATTCACCGTCAGGAAGAGGAAACTTTAGGATTTTATCCCCCTCAAAAAGATTCAGCTTTGTGGCCATTGTGGCAGGGGATTGAGGAGTTCTGTTTGCACTCAAAGGACAAACAGCAAAGTTTAGACCAACTCTACAACCATTTAGAACTACCTCCTTATGGAATTAAGCAAGGAGCGATTCCGGTACTCTTAGCAGCAGTTTTGCTCTATCACCTTGACGATGTGGGGATTTATAAGGATGGTACTTTTATCGCGATTTTAGGGACAGAACATTTTGAGTTACTAGTCAAAGATGCTTCCCGGTTTGCAGTAAAGTATTTTGAAATTACAGGATTGCGCTCCCAAGTCTTTAAGGAACTCGAAGCAGTTTTAAAGTCTCCCAAATCTCGGATAACTGGAGGAATCAGGAATGTAACAGTGTTGGCGGTGACGAAGCCTCTATTTCGGTTTGTCAAAAAGCTACCTGCCTACACCATCAAAACTAAGCGCCTCAGTAGGGAAGCCCAAGCAGTGTTGCAAACATTACAGCAGGCACAGGAACCCGATGAGCTGTTATTTACCTCGTTACCTCAAGCCTGTGGATTACCATCTATTGGTACGGGGGAAGCTGACGACGGGACAACGGCGAAAACCTTAAGGAAAAGGCTAATTCAGGCACTTCATGAGATTCAGACTGCCTATGACTGCTTATTGAGTGAGTGTAAGGCGCGTTTGCACGATGCCTTTGGGGTAAGTGTCAATGAAGCCAAGCTGCGGGAAGAATTAGGGATTCGCTCTCAGGCACTCAAGGGACAATGTGTTGAACGACTGTTGAGAAGTTTCACCCTAGCAGCAGTGGATGAGACAAAAACGGATACTGAGTGGCTAGAAGCTCTAGTCATGATTGTAGCAGATAAGCCTGCGGAATCCTGGACAGATGAAGATGTGACTCGGTTTGAGATACAGCTTGCCGATTTGACGAGGCGGTTCAAGAATTTGGAAGCTTTACGAGCAGAGGTTGCTGCCAAAGGTGGGGGATTCGAGGCACGTCGAATTACAGTGACTCGTGAGGATGGGGAAGAAATTAATCAAATTGTAGGTATCGATCGGGATTGTCAAGAGCAAATTGAGGAACTAGTGGAAAAAGTTATGGCAATTCTACCGGATAACCATCAACTGCAGCAGGCTGTGATTACTAGGTTGACGGAGAAGGTTTTGGATTTAGCGTCTGAAACATTGCCCCGAATTGGGGAAAAGTGTCAAGATTACAGCAAGCGATCACATTCCTAGGATACCTTTGTGCTCTACCCTTCGGGAACTCCTGCGGAGAATGTGCCTTTGTGGTTATTTCTTCTCATTTGACCAATGACTAATGACCAATAACAAACAACCAATAACAAATCATGACCTTTAATGTAGATGAAGCCATAAAAGTTGCCAATCAAGTGATGTTGGCCAAAATTAAGAGAAATTTGACAGATGTTGAAATTATGATTATCAAGGGTGCTTGGGAACGGGAGGACTACGATCAAATTGCCGCTAAAAATCAATATGCCACTAGTTATATTAGCCAAGATATCGCACCTAAGCTGTGGAAAATGCTGACCAAGTCTCTGGGGGAAAAAGTCAAAAAAAGTAATTTCAAAGAAGCCCTAAAACGAGTTTGGGAGAAGCAATCAACCTTGACAACTGTATTGCAAAACCAAGAATCAACTACTACTCAATCACTACCCAGTGGCGTCAATAAGCAACAATTAGTAGTTTCTCAACCGGCACAGCAAGTTCCACCAGACCATCCCCTTTTCCCCTCCTCTAGAGAAGGCACTACTAGAGAAGCAATCTTCTCTGAAACCCTGTTACAACACAGTTCTCTCATCCGCATCAACGCTTCCAGGCAAATGAGTAAAACTTCTGTGGTAGAGGAGTTATTGGCTCAAGTAGAGCAACAGAACTACCAAACAGTAAAACTGAGTTTCGAGTTTGCCGATCCACAAATACATTTTACTAACTTCAATCGATTTCTCCGCTGGTTTTGTCTGAATCTCACTCGGCAGCTAAGCTTACCTAATAAGTTAGATGATTACTGGGATGAGGAAGGTGTCGGGTCGAAGGTGAGTTGTACAATTTATTTAGAAGAATATCTGTTAGCCCAATCCGAGCGTCCATTGGTGGTATGCTTAGATGATGTGGATTTGCTTTTCCCTTATCCGGAAGTGTACGAAGACTTTTTTGGCTTGCTGCGCTCCTGGTATGAGAAGACCAGGAATCGCAGGCTCTGGAAAAAGCTGCGGTTAGTGATTGTCTATCTGACAGAGGTTTCTCTAAGTCCACCAATTAATCAATCGCCTTTCATTGTCGGAAGGATGGTCTGAAGATTATTGCTATAATAAGCTATCAGCACCTCAGCTGTCAGCTGTCAGCTTTTTGGCTTTCAAGAAACACCGAGTCAGGAGTCAGGAGCCAAGAGTTCAGGAGTTAGGCTCTCAATTCCCAATTCCCAATTCCCAATTCCCAATTCCCAATTCCCAATTCCCAATTCCCAATTCCCAATTCCCAATTCCCAATTCCCAATTCCCAATTCCCAATTCCCAATTCCCAATGCTCAATATCCCTCAACTATTAGCACAAGAGCTTTCCCTCAATCCCTCTCAGGTAGAAAATGCTCTATCTCTGCTTGCTGAGGGGGCAACTATTCCCTTCATTGCTCGCTATCGTAAGGAACGTACTGGCTCCCTAGACGAAGTTCAGCTGCGGAACCTGGCGGAGCGATTTACCTACCTAACGGAATTAGAAGACAGGAAGAAAGTGATTTTGGAAGCGATCGCTTCTCAAGATAAACTTACTGATAATTTGGCAGCTAAAATTCAAGCCTGCCTCCAAAAAACTGAGTTGGAGGATCTCTACCTGCCCTACAAACCGAAGCGGCGTACTCGAGCAACTATTGCCAGGGAGAAAGGCTTGGAGCCCTTAGCTGAGTTGATTCGCTCCTTCAATGATCCTACTACAACTCCTTTATCCTTAGAGAAAGCAGCAGCTAAATATCTTTCCGAGGAAAAGGGAGTGAAGACGATCCAAGAAGCACTCAAGGGAGCAGCTGACATTTTAGCAGAAGCAGTAGCAGAAAAAGCCGAATTGCGTGCCGACTTGCGTGATTACTTGATGACAGAAGGGGGGTTTGCCTCCCAAGTGAAGAAGGATTATCCCGAAGGTACAACCAAATTTGAGATGTATCGGAATTTCCAGATACCAGTACCCAAAATTGCCCCCCATAATCTACTGGCACTCCTGCGAGGGGAAGCTGAAGGAGTATTGAACCTAGACCTCTCCTTCGATGAAGATGTAGTTATGTCGGATCTAGAGTCCCAAGAAATCCAGACCAAACAGCTGGAAATCCGAAACTTTTACCGGGGAATGCTCAAGGATGCCTTCAACCGTTTGATGAAAAACTCCCTCACTACCGAAGTGCGATCCGAGAGAAAAGCCTATGCTGATGGAGAGTCGATTAAAACCTTTGAAGCCAATCTGCGAGAGTTGCTTCTGTCTCCTCCAGCAGGGATGAAGCCAACTCTTGCTATCGATCCAGGTTTCCGGACTGGCTGTAAAGTAGCAGTTTTGGATCAAACAGGACAATTCCTAGAATACCAAGCCATATTTCCTCACCAAGCCGCTGCTCAGCGGCAACAGGCGGCTGAGACGATTAAGCAGTTGTTGGCAAAATACCATATCCAACTCATTGCTATTGGTAACGGTACGGCTTCCCGGGAGACGGATGAATTTATTGCAGAGGTACTTAAAGAAGGGAACAGGGAGCCGGGAGCCGAGAGCAAGCCGATTAAGGTAATCGTCAATGAGTCAGGTGCCTCCATTTACTCCGCTAGTGAGGTAGCCAGGGAAGAGTTCCCGGATTTAGATGTTACAGTCAGGGGAGCCATTAGTATTGGCAGGCGCTTACAAGATCCTTTAGCGGAGTTAGTGAAAATTGACCCGAAATCCATCGGAGTGGGACAATATCAACACGATGTGGATCAGAAATTACTCAAAAAGAAACTAGACGAGACAGTAGAAAGCTGCGTCAACTATGTTGGGGTAGATTTAAATACTGCTTCCAAAGAACTCCTCACCTTTGTTTCCGGTATTACCCCAACAGTTGCCAAAAACATCGTTACCTACCGCAACCAACAAGGAGCCTTCACCAATCGCCGGAAACTCCTGAAAGTACCCAAACTAGGACCAAAAGCCTTTGAGCAGGCGGCTGGTTTCTTGAGAATTCGCCAGGGGGATAACCCCTTAGACAATACAGCAGTGCATCCAGAGAGTTATCCTGTAGTAGAAGCGATCGCTAAAGATTTGAATCTGCCCCTAGCTCAACTCCCCCAAGCAAAAGAGCAGCTCCAAGCCATACCACTGGAAAAATACGTCACCGATACCATTGGCTTACCCACTCTTCAAGATATTATCAGTGAGTTGGAAAAGCCAGGAAGAGACCCTAGGGCGGAATTTAAATATGCCACCTTTAAAGAAGGAGTCAAAGAAATTTCTGACCTCTCCCCAGGGATGGAACTAGAAGGCATTATCACCAATGTTGTCAACTTCGGAGCCTTTGTAGATATCGGTGTACATCAAGATGGACTAGTGCATATTTCCCAAATATCCGATCGCTTTGTCGATGATCCCAAGAAGTTTGTTACTGTGGGAGAGGTAGTGAAAGTGCAGGTAATGGAAGTTAACGAAAAATTGAAACGTATCAGTCTTTCGATGCGAGCCTGTAATGAGCGTTAGAAGGCAGGAGGCTCCGAGGGAAGAAAGGAGGTTGCAAGGTATTCGGGAATTATAACTGTTTATCCTTTCCTTGATATAACACCTAACACCTAA
>JAAHGR010000151.1 GCA_010672425.1 Symploca sp. SIO2E6 | reverse complement strand
GGAACGATTTGTAAATGCTTTCCCCCTCGGTCTATTTCTAGAGGGATACCAGTCTCTAGGATTTCATCCAATAAATTGTAGAGATTTCCGCGTAGTTCCGTTGGTGTAACCCGTTTCATAATTTTGGTGGGTGAACGTACATATAAATATTATATACGTACAGCGATCGCCTTCCTTGGAAAACTGTAGGGGCGTATTGCATACGCCCAACATAATGTTAACTAGGCAATTTAGTCGTAATCCGCAAGGTTATCGATAGGGCGGGTTTTGTACGACAGTTATCGTCGAATGGGTTAAGATATCCCATTACCCGCCCCTACAAATGTACGGACTTTTCGGTGATCCGCAAGGTTAGCGATCACCTTCCTTGGAAAACTGTAGGGGCGTATTGCATACGCCCAACATAATGTCAACTAGAGCAATTTAGTCGTATCCAAAAAGCACCCTAGACCCAGAAATTCTACTGTGGTGCGAGGCAAATCATTTTATTCTCGTCACCAATAACCGCGCCTCTATGCCCGTCCACTTAGCCGAGCACATCACTCAAAATCGCCACGTCCCTGGCATTTTTATCCTCAATGCCGATATGAGCATTGGCGAAACAATAGAGGAGTTAATTGTGATTGCTGAATGTTCTTTTGAGGATGAATATCAAGACCAAATCGCTTACCTGCCTGTCCCGTAAACAACCTCTCCCCCAGTTAGGTTTCTACTATCACTCTCCGAAAATTAAGATATGATCATAGAAAGTGTTAATGGCTGAAAGCATTATAGGATAATGGATGTAGAGTTTACGGTTCTGGAACATTTGGCAAGATCATCAGCTTATCTCCCCTAATATCCCCCCTCGGTTCCCTTAAAAAACTAATCAAGACAACTGAGTTAGTTTATCATTAGCCTAACACTGAAATTGGTTTGATTTCAGCTTCTAGGCTTTTATATCTAATTGCACTATGATTGCCAGTTCAGCAGAAACATCACATCCCTACCAGAGTCGCCATAGCGGAGTCATGCTTGCTAGGGGATTAAAGGAAAAATCGCAAAATTATAAAAAATTGTTAACAGTAGTGCTGCAATGGACAGGAGCACAACCTTTCCTCACCCAAAAGCTGTGTCAACTGATCATTGAAGCAGATGATTCACCCCCCCTAGGTGAGGAATCCCAATGGGTTGCCAAATTAGTGCGATCACGCCTTGTAGAAAATTGGGAACAACTAGATGACCTAGAACAGTTACGGACTATACGCGATCGCTTGCTCCGACGCAAGCAGCGTAGTCTGAAACTCTTGAAGCTATATCAGCGTATTTTGCAAGAGAAGGCTGTAGTTGCCAATGAAACTTCAGAGCAAAAGGAACTGCAACTATTGGGTTTAGTTGTCAAACAGCAGAGCCAACTCAAAGCTCACAATCGGATTTATAAGTCTATATTTAACCAGACTTGGGTAGAAAATGCCTTGAAGACTGTACAGTCTGAATTAGAACCTACTGACTCGGAATTTCTCAAAACCCTGGCGGAATTAGAAAGAAAACTGCTAGTTTCTCAGGTAGAAATACTATCTAAGGCAGATAATGAAGTCGAAGAGCAAGGCTCTGTTCAGGCTTTGTACGAGGTGATGCGGGATGTAACCTCGAAAGTGGGAGATTTGCTCAGTGCAGACCGCGCTACCATCTTTTTACTCAATGACGAAAGAACGGAACTCTGGTCCCTGGTAGCGGAAAATCAGGAAGGGGAATTCCTCGATATTCAGGTGCAAGTTGGGGAAGGGATTGCTGGTCAGGTGGCCTTGATGAAAAAGGTGATTCACATCTCGGAAAACGTCTACGACGACCCTCGTTCTGAGCTAGTCAAAGAGTATGACAAAAAATATAACTACCGCACCGAAAATATTTTAGCTTTACCACTGTTGAACGAAAACAAGGAAGTCGTTGCAGTCATTCAGCTACTTAACAAATTGCATTCCCCCATAAGTCAAAAGGATGACTCCCAGCAAAAGGGCTTTACTAAAGTAGACTTAGAACGGTTAGCTCAATGCGTTGTGCCGATTCGACGGATTTTGGAAAGCTGTCAGTCTTGTTACAAAGCTACCAAAAAACTGCGAGCAACTGCTGCTCTTGCAGAAGCTACCCGTTCTCTTGACCAAATTAACCTGGATACCAAGGCGATACTTCAGCGGGTGATGAATACTGCCAAGAAACTGATGAACGCAGACCGGAGTACCCTGTGGTTAGTGGATCGAGACCGGAGTGACTTGTGGACAGAACTTCCAGGGAGAGGGGAAGTGCGCTGTGAGTTTGGGGTTGGCTTTGTTGGTCAGGTAGCTCAAACTTGTGAGCCAATGATTATTCCCTTTGACTTATATGAACACCCGAGTGCAGAGAACGCCAAAAAAACTGATGAAGATACCCGTTATCGTACTTGTAGCCTGCTGTGTATGCCAGTAGTTAACCCCGAAGGTGACTTACTGGGGGTGACTCAATTAGTTAACAAACGGAAACCAGGGGAACATCCAGAATATAACAAAGATGACTGGCCAGTAGTGCCTGACTATTTCAAAGCCAGTTTCGACAAAAATGACCGACAGGCCATGCAAGTCTTCAATGAGCGAGTTGGGGTAGTACTTCAATTCGTTAAGACTCATGAAAAGCTCAAACAGTTAGCCCAAATCGAACCAAAGGAAGCTATTTATAATGCTCTAGCTATCCTCAGTGATACTATCGACAATCAGACAGATGAAGCCCTCTACAATGCTCTCTACTATATGCTGGGCTTTATTAAACTCTCAGTTGGTCAGTTATTAGGTGCAGCTCATACCACTGTTTTCCTGTTTGATGGAGAACATAATGAATTTTGGTCGTTGTTTATCGAAGAAGAAGCCAGTAGTGCAGTAGAAATTCGAGTTCCCGCTAATCGAGGTATCGCCAGTAAGATTGTTGCCTCCAAAACCCCAAAAGTCAGTAACAATCTGGGCAACTTTAATGACTTTTTACTCCAGGCAGGTATCAAAGAAGATGCTCGCAATAGTTTCGATAACCTCTTATTATTCCCCGTTGTCAACCAGCAGGGATATTTAATCGCCATTTTCCGCTTTTTCAACAAATTAAAGCTATCGAGTATCTCCAGCGCCTCTTCCTCCGAACGAATCGACCCCAAAGGCTTTACTCAAGTAGACGGAGATAAGTTAGAGCAACGCAGTAGCTCGATTTTACCGGTTCTGCAAGCCTTCCAATCCTTCCATCGAGAAATCCAAACGATTCAGGAACAGCGAGGAGCGATCGATCCCCTCTATCAGGCTATCAGCCTAGTTAGCCAGAGTACGGGAAATCCCGAAGAAATTATCCAAAAAGTGATGCAAGGGGCGAAAAGCCTCACTAATGCTGACCGCAGTACCCTGTGGTTAGTAGATTACCAAAACAACGAATTGTGGACGAAAATTCCCCAAGCAGATGGTTCCTGGATAGAAACACGAGTACCTATGGGAGAAGGCTTTTCTGGCAAGGTAGCTAAAACTGCTCAGCCAGTAAATATTCCCTTTGACTTATATGAGCATCCAGATTCAGAGATTGCCAAAAAAACTGATGAGAAAACCCACTATCGCACTTGTAGTCTTCTGTGTATGCCAGTGTTGAGTTCCGATGGAGATTTGTTAGCGGTGACTCAATTGGTGAATAAACGCAAATTGGGTGATTTCGGTGAATATGACCCTGCTGATTGGCCTGTTGTTCCTGACTACTTCCAAGCTAGTTTTAATGAAAAAGACCAAAAAGATATGGAAATATTTAACAATCAAGTAGGTGTGGTTTTACCTAGTATTCTATAAAAAACTCTGTTTAACTTGTCACCATTGGGTCTTAGGTGTTAGATATTTCTGTCTTTCCTCTATTTCCTTCAACTCCCTTGTCCTCCTTGTCTCCCCCATCTCCCCATCCCCCCATCTCCCTATCTCAGCTTAAGCCGCAGCTGACATGGATTGGGAAGCAACTACTGCTTTGTAGTAACTTTGTAGTTGACGTGTTGCAGCTGACCAGCCCCAGCGTTCTGCTTCTTCCCTGGCTTTTTGGCGTAAGCTATCTCGTTCCTCTTGCTGCTCTAGAAGGCGCTGGGTAGCAACGATCGCTCCTTGATCATCTGCTGGTTCAAACAGGTAGCCATTAACACCATCGGTAACAATGTCGGGAATTCCTCCAGAGCGTGCCGCTACCACTGGACAACCGGCTGCCATTGCTTCTAAGAGCACTAATCCCAATGTTTCTGTTCGTGAGGGAAAGATAAAGGCATCGGCAGAGGCAAAGGCGGAACCCAATGGTTTACCAGTTAGGTAACCAACAAAGTGAGTTGGTGTGTCAGCAAAATGCTTTTCTAGGGTACTGCGATGGGGGCCATCACCCACTAAGGCTAAACGAGCACTAGGAATAGCTTCTAATACAGGTTTGATGCGCTCAATCTCTTTTTCGGGAGAAAGACGTCCGACGTAGAGGAGTAAGGGACTTTCTGGATGTCCCTGAGAAAGATGCGATCGCATTTCTAATGATGCTAGTTCAGGTTGGAAAGTCTCTGTATCTACTCCTCGCTGCCACAAATCCAATCTTTCTACACCATGCTCTTTCAACTCCTCTACCATTGCTGTCGAGGTACATAAATTCAGCTGAGCTTGATTATGAGCTGCCTTAATTAATTCCCACATTACAGGTTCGAGCATTCCTAGTCCGTAATGTTGGAGGTACTGAGGCAAATGAGTGTGGTAAGAAGCTACCAAGGGAATGTGCATCATCTTGGCATAGTACAAACCAGCTAATCCCAAGATAGCTGGATTAACCACATGAATTAAGTCCGGTTGAAACTTTTCTAAAGCTATACCAATGGACGGTCGTGGCAGTGCTAGTTTCAGTTCTGGATACATAGGTAGTGGAAAACCGGAGACTCCGTAAATTTTGGCTCCTTTGTATTCTTTCAACCCACCATCTGGCGATACAATTAGCACTTGGTCACCGTTACGCTGCAAGTGTTCGACTGTATGGCGCAGCCTGGTCACGATGCCATCAACTTTGGGTAAAAAAGTTTCGGTGAATAGAGCTATATGCATTGTTAGGTGTTAGGTGTTAGGTGTTAGTTGAACTTCTAATCTAGAGCACAAATTATTTAAATACCAATCGCTCACTTAAAATCCCATCTTTTTAGACAAGGGACAATATTCAAGCTTATTGTCCCCTGTCCAAGCTAAGACGCATTTAAATTGGTCTGTCCTAATTCACTATGGGAATAGCATAAGCTGTTTAGGGAACTCCAAGAAATAAATGATGCCAATTTTGGCAGTCCCTTATTGTTTGCTCAATTATCGCCGCCAAGAAACTTTGGGCAGGATTTGGTTTTTATCTACACGATGGCTGTACTTAGTAGCAAAGTTGAGCAGGGAATCTAGCAGAGAATCTGAGAGATAGTGAGGCTGTAAACCAAGACTCAAGAGATTGGTATTTTTGGCATTGAAGTAGTGCTCTTCGAGTTCAACTCTAGGATTATCAAGATTATTGATCTCAACTTTTAATCCCATAGCTGTACCAGCTTTCTGCACCATTTCTGCCAAATCCTTGACGCTGAACATTTCAGTAAACTGGTTGAAGACACGGAATTCACCGGCTTTGGCTGGATTCGCGATCGCAATTTCTACGCAGCGTACTGTATCTCGAATGTCTAAAAAGCCCCGGGTTTGACCACCTTTGCCATATACTGTTAAGGGATGATCGATGGCAGCCTGAATACAGAAGCGGTTGAGAGCTGTACCGAAGACACCGTCATAGTCTAAGCGGTTAATCAGTAGCTCGTCCATGCCAGTTTCATCTGTTAGGACACCATACACAACCCCCTGATTGAGATCTGTAGCTCGTAAGCCCCAAATTTTGCAGGCGAAGTGGATATTGTGGCTATCGTGGACTTTACTCAAGTGGTAAAAAGAACCCGGTTGCTTGGGATAAGGTAGCGTATCCTCCCGCCCATTGTGTTTAATGGTGATATAGCCTTCCTCAATATCAATCTTGGGAGTACCGTACTCACCCATGGTTCCCAGCTTGACCAAATGGCAATCTGGAAAATCTTGTGCCATGGCATACAGTATATTCAGCGTCCCGATGACATTATTGGCTTGAGTTAGTACAGCATGTTCACGGTCAATCATCGAGAAGGGAGCCGATCTTTGTTCGCCAAAGTGAACAATGGCCTCTGGCTGAAACTGATTCATCCCCTGGCTGAGGAAATTGTAATTGTTGATATCGCCAACAAACAGGTCAATCGATTTACTGGTAAGGTCTTGCCACCGCTGCAAGCGTTGCTGAATCGGTGCAATGGGAGTGAGAGTCTCAACACACAATTCCATATCCCAATGACGGCGCACCAGGCTATCCATAATGCCGACTTCGTAGCCTAAATTGGAAAGGTAGAGTGCAGTTGCCCAACCACAGTACCCATCGCCGCCTATAACCAGAACTCTCTGGGGCTTCTTTTCTTGGTCTTTTTTGGACTCTGGTTCTGTCGAGGTTTGTTGAACTGCCTCTGGTTCTGTCGGTGTTTCTTGCTCTGTCATACTTGCTCAAATAAATTGTGCTTACCAATACTCGGTAAATGTACCAGGTTTATGTCCCTCATGACACCCTCTAACTCTATGGCGCCCCACTTAACTTCAGTTTGATTTCTTAACTCTGTTAGGGAAGCTTAGCGTATACTGCTCGGTAATCCCTTACATTTTCTCCCCCATCTTCCTTGTCCTCCCCATTTCCCCTGTCCTCCCCATCTTCCCTTAACCTTGAGTGGGGAGGGGGTGGAAGGGTAGAGGTCATTACCGTAATTAACCATTAGTCTAGATCAAGCTGGCAACTTCTCTCCTTTTGTGGTTTGCCTATGTCAAGTTCAGCATTTTTACAGGGGGTTCTGGGAGCCTCTAGTTTGGCCTTAGGAGCCTGCGTCGGTGTTTTTTGGCAACCGAACAGAACTATTTCCGCTGCCATTATGGCCTTTGGTAGTGGGACATTGCTTTGTGCGATCGCTTTTGAGATTACTCTACCTGTCTATCGAGAGAGTGGCTTTTTGCCTTTGCTACTGGGATTTTTGCTTGGTGGTACCCTGTTTACTGGCTTAACAGAATATATTGACCAACATGGTGGCTTCTTGCGCAAACCTGCCTCTAGTCGCCGTTACCTGTTTGAACATCGTCAGGAACAAACCTCAGATATTCTCAACCGCATTGCTCACATTGAGGTCATACAACATCTTTCCGAGGGGGAAAGACAGGCGATTATTCCTTTCCTCAAACCAGTTTTTGCTCAACCTGGAGATATTCTTTGTCAGGAGGGAGAGCCAGGAGATCACTTTTACATGGTCATTCATGGTGAAGCGGATGTGATCAAAGATCGGAAACTGGTTAATATGATGAAAACGGGGGAAGTATTCGGCGAAATGTCACTATTGACAGGAGAACCACGTTCTGCTACGGTAATCGCTCGCACTCCCATGGAGTTGTATCAACTAAACCGAGAGGACTTTAACCATGTATTGGCTTTGTTTCCTCATCTGGCTTGGGCAATCAGTCGTTCTTTAGCTAAGCGACTACGATTTGCTACTGATTCACGGGTGGCAGCAGAACATAACTTAGACCGTTGGCGGCAAAATTTGCTCAATCAGGTGGAATTAGATCTGTTACTCAAGGAAGATTCTAGTACTTTAGAGGGATTGCTGCAACGTTCTGCTCCTGTAGCAATTGTTGTTGGCACTTTGATTGATAATATTCCTGAATCAGCGGTAATTGGGATGAATGTGGGGGAGAGTCACTTCGGCTGGTCATTTTTACTGGCGGTATTTATTTCCAATTTCCCAGAAGCTTTATCCAGTGCAGTGGGTATGAAACAGGCAGGAACCAAAACTATTCAGATTCTGGGTTTGTGGCTGGGAGTTGTGGTGTTGTCCGGTTTGTGTGCTGCTGCTGGGTACTCTTTAAAGAGTAGTACACCTGAGTTATTTACTGGTTTGGCTCAGGCTGTTGCCGGTGGAGCAATTTTGGCAATGTTAGCTAGTACTATGATGCCAGAAGCCTATGAACTTGGAGGTGGTTCGGTTTCATTTTCGACCATTCTGGGATTCCTCTTCGGTTTCCTTATTGCTTCGGCTTCATTGTAGATAGCAACCACGACAACTAGAAGAGAAACAATCTTCTAGCTGTCCACCGAATCGGTTTTACTTGACTCTGCTCTACCAGCCAGGTTTGAATTAAAGCACGATAATCGGTTACTTGCACCTTTGTGAACTTTGTGTCTTTGTGGTTCCTGATCTCATATCCCATAAACCCGTTTTATTGGTACTGTATTGGCTTCTTGTTGCTCTGCTAAAATAATAGCTGCTTTTTCCCCGGCATCTAAGACTGCTAAATCTGGATCGTCGATCCCGGTTTTAAGATGCGCTGGTAAATGATAGACGCCTTTCAGCCAAGACGTTTTTTGACAAGCCGCAAAACCATTGAGGGTTTTTTTCGAGGCAGAAGGTACCAGAATCCACAGCTGAGGAAGTTGAGTTTCTGGTAGGGTGATGTTATCTCGCTTGGCAAGAGGTTGTAAGTTAGCTTGGAGTAGCAAGAGTTTGAGTAGGCAATTACGAATTTCTGTTAGAGTTGGAGGATTGCGGAAGGGTTCGAGGAGACAGGGGGTAGTAGTAATCCGACTGAGGAGTCCAAGAGTGGTGGAAGAAGTAGTGGATTGAGGTTTAGGGACAAAGTAGACATCTGCCTGGCGTGCTTCACCGGGAATCTCCAAGCTGCGCTCAACGGTACCGAAGGGAGTGAGGCATTCTTCGAGGAGTTGCGCAAGAAAATGGATTAAAGGGAAAACGAGTCATGAAGGGTAGGTTAAGAGTCAACTTTGGTTAATAGTTTTCTCTACTATTATATGATATTTAGGTGTATTTTTATATTGTGGAATAATCTGAAAAAATTATAATTTTTAAGTCATGAATTCGGTTGAATAAATACTAGGACAAAGATCATAAAAAGATCTAGCTAAACCATAATTGGGCGTATGCAATACGCCCCTACAGTTACCGGTAAAATTTCTCCAACATTCGTTTCTCCACCAGAACTATGAATGATATTACTAGGGCTGAGCTAAACTGGTATAGAACTTGAAGCGCTCAGAATTCTACTTCCCATTCTAAATTCTAAATTCTAAATTATAAATTCTCCATCAACGCACCCTACGAAATTCTCTAATTTCTCCCCTCCAGTCAATTTTTTGCTCCGTAGAGCGCTCTCCAAAAGAGCGAGTTGCTACTAACTGAATATTAACTGCGACCCCTGGCTTCAGGTACTGAGATTCTATTGGTAACTTACCTAAATTCAAAGTGAAGTGATTGTTGTGGCGGCTGACTAATTCCTCTGGAATATTGCCTTCGTACCGAGTCCGATAATCAGCAGTTCTGCGAAATCCAGGATGTGTCCTAGCGGTGCGATACTTAATCGAAAACTCAGTTGTAATCAAATTAGACTTGCCAGCTTTGTCCACCAAACTAAAAGTGAGATTAGTCCCGTTCCCAGAAAAATCTGCCCTCGTTAGTTGAGTAACTTCTTTTTGATGTATCGCATTGGAGACGATATACTGGGTAATACCCTCCTGTTGTGAGGTTGTACCCTCAACCCAAACCTCTTCAGGAAAATCCACCTTCACCTCTCGATTGTCTTGGAGAGCAAGGGTGACATTTGCTTGTCCAGGAAAATTCGTGAGCGATCGCGATGCCTGCCACACCAACTCAAAAGAACCTTCGAGCCGTTCTACAAACTCACGATATTGATGATCAATGATCGAGCCAGGAGCTAACAGGGAAGTAGCACTACTGCGAGTCTGCCATTTATTATGAGAAAGGGTAAAAACTCTGTCTTGCAGTTGAGACATGGCAACAGTTAAAGTTGGCTGATCCGGTGAGAGTGGTTCAGTGCTATTAATAATCGCCAGAGTACCCAGGCGTCCAGGATTCCCATCTCTACCATCTCTACCATCTTTACCATCTCTACCATCTTTGCAAGAAAACTCCTCAGTTTTACAACTGTAGTCAGGACTACCAGGAGTACCAGTACAGGTTGTTTCTTCCCAGCGGCGGCTCCGACATTGGCAACCCTCCCCACCATAGCCACTGCGCCCTGGTCTTCCGGATCTGCCACCTTCGGCTCGCACATAGATGCTTCTTAGGTCTGCCAGATTAGCATAGTGAACGGTTAAAGAACCACCATTACCACCATCACCGCCATTGCCACCGTTACCACCATTACCACCATCAGCACCTCGGAGGTTATAGTCAACATTCCAGTTTTGATGATCACAACGAGCATCCTTACCATTTCTCCCATCCTCACCATCAAGTCCGTCTTCCCCTGATAGTTCTAGATTCATGGGAGAACCGTCAGCAAAAACTGTTAGGCTTTGACCATCCCGACCCTTTCTACCTTGACGTCCCTCGTGGCCATTCTGACCATCTCTGCCATATTCTCTCTCCTGGGCCCCCCAAGCAAACAAAGGACACAGAACTGATTCTGAGGAAGCGCTCAGGAAGTTAGGGAAGGTAAGGAAAACCAAAAATAGGGATAATTTGCTCAGAAGACGTATTGACATCTATTTGAATGGGGAATGGGGAATTGGAAATTGGGAATTGGGAATTGGGAATTGGGAATTGGGAATTGGGAATTGGGAATTTAATTCCTCTTTGTCTTCCTCAATATTGTTCGGTTAAGCTCTAATCTCTCTCGGGTGAACGAAATTTTGGTTGGGATTTCATTTCTCCGCGTCCCCGCGTCCCCGCGTCCCCGCGTCTGCTGATTTCCCCAACGCTTTTTTCGCTCACCCATCTCTCTCCCCCAATTCCCCCATATCGTCGAGAGATTGCTGTTTGAGCTGACGAGATTCCCACCACTTAGTTCCCAAAACCGTCACAATTACTATAACTAGAACAATAGTTCCAAATTGAGCCACTAAAGAGATAATTCTTTCCAGAGGTATGAAGCGTCCAAAAAAGAATGATAAAGTCACCATGATCGCTGCCCAGAGGGTAGCACCGCTGAAGTTGCACAAGAGAAATTGTGGGTAAGGCATTTCCGCAATTCCTGCCATCGGACCGGCAAAAATGCGCAGCAGTGCGACAAATCTGCCAAAAAATACGGCTTTGGCAGCGTTTTCACCAAATTCTTTTTTAACTTCCACTAGTTGAGCTTCGCTAATACGAAAAACCCCCCCTAACTTTAGTAGCAAAGGCCAGCCTCCCACCTTACCGAGCCAATAACCGCAATTATCGCCAATGGTTGCACCAGCGATCGCACAAAGAAGCACTATCCAATAATTTAGATTGCCACTGCCTGCCAGGAAGCCACCTACCAGGGTAATCGTTTCTCCCGGTAAGGGAATCCCAGCACTTTCGAGGGTAATGCCCAAAAAGACAGCCCAGTAGCCATATTGCCTTGCAATTTCCTGGATCGTCTCCAGTGATAGAAGCTCAAAAGACATCCAGTAGAGCCTTTACAAAGATTTAGTTGCCTCTCTCATCTTGGCTCGATTCGGGGAATTGTGTCAAACAAGGTCGTCATTTGTTATTGGTCATTTGTTATTTGTTATTGGTCATTTGTAAGGTTTTGAGTCGTATTTACGTTACTTTTCCAAAGAAACCCGGTTTCTGGACTGACGCTCTAGGTAACGCGAGGGGGCCAAATGTGGAAAAAAAAAGACCCTAGAGTCCGACTCTAGGGCTTAACCAGGGTGCATCTACCATTCAATCATTCTGAAAAGATAGGGATTATCCGGAACATTTTTGGTAATTTTCTCAATTTTGTCGCAACTGACCTTCTGTTGGAGCTTTGGTACGGTAGGTAGGGGAGCTGAGGGAGTAAAACAACTTCAAACAAGATGCCTATTCCACAAAAGTTTGATTAGTGATAATATCTTTACTTCCTTTTACCACATTGCGGGTACAATTTGTGCTCTGCTGTGCTGCTTGCTCTTTATTATGTCTAACTCAACTGAGTTGCTTAGCCTGAAAACCCCTCTATCCACCTTGACACCAGCAGTCTATATCATTGGTGCAGGACCTGGAGATCCAGATTTATTGACGATTAAGGCAGTTAAAATTCTCCGACAGGCGGATGTTATTGTCTTTGCTGATTCCTTAGTACCCAAGCAAATTTTGCAAGATGTCCGTCCCGATGCCGAAATTGTGCGCACTGGCAATAAAACTTTAGAAGAGATTGTACCCCTAATGATTGAACGGGTGCGATCGCAAAAATCTGTAGTACGCCTCCACTCAGGGGATCTCAGTCTCTACAGTGCTATCCACGAGCAAATGCAGGCTCTTTCCGAAGCCCAAATTCCCTTTGAAGTCATCCCAGGGATCAGCGCCTACCAAGCCGCTGCTGCCAAACTAGGTGTTGAACTGACGGTACCGGGACTAGTACAAACTATTATCCTTACCCGTATCAGTGGTCGTGCTTCAGCAGTACCCGAAGCGGAAGAATTGGCATCTTTGGCAGCTCATCAAGCAAGTCTGTGCCTCTACCTGAGTGCCCGTCACATTGAAGAAGCTCAAGCTCAACTATTAGAACATTATCCGGCGGATACACCAGTAGCAATCTGCTTCCGTATTGGTTGGCCCGATGAAAAAATCTGGCTAGCTACCCTCGACAAAATAGCAGCAGTTAGTCAACGGGAAAATCTCCTGCGGACAACCCTTTATCTAATTAGTCCTGCACTAGGGAAAGTAGACAAACAGTCTTGGCCGAATTTTACCACAGCTCGTTCCCGTCTTTACCACCCCGAACACTCTCATTTATTTCGCTCGTGAAAAAGGATGTAATACCAAATCCGGTATCGATATACCCGCTATATCTCACCCTGTAGAGACGTTGCATGCAACGTCTCTACAGGGTTGTCGCGGTTTACCAAAGCGGCTCCATTGTAACCGGATCTGGTATAACTAGGGTCTGCTGAATAAGTAACAAGTAATATCATGTTCGGTTGTGGACTCATTTAGGCTTGGAAAACACAATG